>JAKBGP010000059.1 GCA_021833045.1 Thermoplasmata archaeon | reverse complement strand
GTATTGGTTGGGCGAAACAAGTTTCAATCCACGCACCCGTGAAGGGTGCGACCCGCTTGCAGTAGTGATCACTTGATTAGTAGATGATGTTTCAATCCACGCACCCGTGAAGGGTGCGACCCCTGATTTTCGGGGCTATACTTTGGGGAATCATTGTTTCAATCCACGCACCCGTGAAGGGTGCGACTTTTGCTTCATTTACGTATTGGTTGGGCGAAACAAGTTTCAATCCACGCACCCGTGAAGGGTGCGACATCTCCACACTGACCATGTCACCTCCTGTAAGGAGCTTGTTTCAATCCACGCACCCGTGAAGGGTGCGACCAGGAGAGGAGGTGAAATAGATGTTTGGAAAAAAGTTTCAATCCACGCACCCGTGAAGGGTGCGACAAGTGCGTTTTCTTCCCGATGGCTCTCTCTGGGAAGTTTCAATCCACGCACCCGTGAAGGGTGCGACTTGCTGAATTTATTTGTATATTTTTAGTCCAGTTGTTGTTTCAATCCACGCACCCGTGAAGGGTGCGACACCGTATACTGCATATGGCATAAATATCAGATCTTTATGACCATTTTCCGCCTTTGTACTACCCAACTTCCTGTTTACAAGTCTCCTGATTAATTAAAGTCTGCTGAAGAACGCCTTAATGCCTGATCCGTTGAACTACTGGTTTTTTCATGATCGCTAGTGATTCGCGGTTTGATACAATATAATTCCCTCACCATCTAGAGTGTGTGAAAATTATTGAAACCAGTGTTTTACGGCATTTATAAACGATAGATTTATTCATGAAGCCGTAACATACTATGTAATGAGTGAATCATACGTTTCAGGTGCAGGCAGGAGACAGCTCCTGTTGCTTCCCGACATGATTGAGAACTACATTGTGGAGGATAATCCAGCCAGATTTATTGATGCCTTTGTTTTATAGAGTAGAGTTCTTGGCAATGCCAGAACTCTACTCTACCAAGTGGGATTGAAGATGGAAAATGGGGCCATTGCATTTATGCAATGGAGATTAAATTTGGCAAATTATCAAATCAAATACTACTTTAACTCTTCAATGGAGCCATAGAAAGTATTCTATGGACAAGTACAGATTGTTTCGTATTACTTAAAGCCTGCATTTTTGCATTCGAGTGAGAAGATAATTCTTTGAATTTCCTTATTCGACTATGTATTGTCTTTTGAAAGTTGATTGGATAAAAATTATTAAATACTATTAACGCATTCATTTGTTAACGTAGTTTTAACTATGAATGACTTTGATAATTTTTTTAAAAAAGCAACAAACTTTGAACCATACGATTTTCAGAGAAAGTTTGCTTGTGATATAGAATTACCAGACATTATAAACATTCCTACTGGACTTGGCAAAACAGAATGCATAATTATTGGGTGGTTATGGAGAAAATCTAGTGAAAACAGATTACAGTCCAATACAAATACACCTCGCAGACTTATTTATTCATTACCAATGAGAACCCTGGTGGAACAGGTTTATGATAAAGTTAATGGATGGATTCAAAAATTGGATTTGCGGAATGAATTCATTCTTGTAAAGATAATCGGTGGAGAAGCAGATGACGACTGGGATGTCTATCCGGAAAAAAATGTAATAATAATAGGCACACAGGATATGTTATTATCCCGGGCACTGAACAGAGGATATGGCATGAGTAGATTCAGATGGCCGGTTCAGTTCGGCTTTCTTAACAATGACTCGTTATGGGTATTTGATGAAATCCAGTTAATGGGAAGTGCGATTAAAACCTCAGTACAACTTGATGCTTTTAGAACTATATTTGGTGTCAGTAAGAGAGCTAAAACAATCTGGATGAGTGCCACGACGAATAAAGAATGGCTTGTAACAGTAGATTCTCCATCCGTTACGGAGAAGACAACCTTGGGCTTAAGTGAGGTTGATCTAGACAATAAACATATCAGTTCACTTATCAAAGCAAATAAAAAAATACAAATTAGAAGGTTTGAACCAGAAAAAGTAAATGAGACTGCTAAAGAAATAATCAAAAATCACAGAGAAGGGACGAAAACTTTTGCAATATTTAATACTGTTAAAAAGGCCACGGATATTTCAAATGCCATAGAAAGAATGAAGCCAGGTATCCCTATTATTTTGATTCACTCACAATTCAGGGATGAAGACAGAAAGAAAAACCTAAACCGGCTCTTGACAGAGAAGAATTCGATAGTTGTATCAACTCAGGTAATTGAGGCTGGAGTTGATGTATCCTGCAGAATGCTTTTTACTGAACTGGCACCATGGCATTCTTTAATACAGAGATTTGGCAGGTGTAACAGATATGCAGAATTTGATGATGCAGAAATAACTGTACTGTACGAAAATTATGATGACCTTAAAGATTCAAGAGAGAAGGGAAAAAAAGCATTACCATATGAATATAAGGATCTGGAAGAAAGTTTAAAAAATTTGAAAGGAATTAATCAAGGTTTTGTATCTATAGAAACCCTCCCCGACATAACATTTAAGGTAAACAATTTAAATCATGTTATCCGCAAGAAGGATATCGTAGAATTATTTGACACAACAAGGGACATTTCCGGAAATGACACAGATATTTCCGTTTATGTACGGGATAGAAATGAGTCCAATGTTCAGGTGTTCTGGAGAGATATGGAGGGAAAGACACAAGGAACAATAAATATGGAGGATTTTCCGGTCAAAGAAGAACTTTGTTCTGCCCCTGTTTCTGATATTAAGGATCTGGTGAGGAAAAAGATTTCCCTATGGGAGAAGGACTGGTACGATGGGGGATGGGTAAAGATAAGACAGCCAGAAAGAGTCATTCCCGGAAAAACTATAATGATACCATCGGATCAAGGGTATTACTCCAATTACGGCTGGGATTTAAGCTCTAAAGAGAAAGTTAAACCAATTGAGCATAAACATATTGTGATAGATACTTCAGACGCGGAAGATCCTTATTCTGAAGGAAATTGGAAAAGCATAGATCAGCACTCTGATGAAGTAGTGAATAAAGCAAAGCAGATTCTTTTTAAACTCTCACTGAGTGAAACAGAGGAAGAATATATCCTAAAAGGTTCAAGATGGCATGATTCGGGAAAAGCGCATCCTGCCTTTCAAGCAAAGATTCGACAAGAATGTATTACAAAAGATGGAATAACATTAGCCGCTAAAGCTCCAAAAAGTGCATGGTTTGCCCCAAACGAATTTGAAGGAACACACTTGAAAAATTACCGGAAATACTTCAGACATGAACTGGTGTCAGGCTTACTGGCACTCAATAACGGAGAACCTGACATAGTAGCCTACTTGGCTACATCGCATCACGGGAAAGTTAGAGTGTCCATTAGATCAATGCCAAATGAAACGATTCCTGACGATAGCAGTAATAGATTTGCCAGAGGTTTGTGGGACGGCGACGTAGTTCCTTCTGTAAACCTGGGAGGAGGTATAATCGTCCCCTCAACAAAGCTGAACCTTGATCTAATGGAGATAGGTGGAGGTACTACGGGCAAAAGCTGGATTTCAAGGGTTACGAAACTTTACAATGACGCAAATATTGGAATCTTCAGGCTTTCCTATTACGAAGGAATAATCAGATCTGCTGATAGAAGAGCAAGTGGGGGAATTGAATGAAAATTTATTTCCCAAATTGCAAAACTGAACCGTTTGGATCTGCATTGAAAGCACTTGGAGTTATGAAGCTTATAGGAGAACAGAAAGACCCTGATATTGAATCATACTGGGAAAATGGAGAATTTAGAATTAATACAGTCCTTACAAAAGATGAAATTACGGATTTCTTCATGAGAGAATATTCACCTACCCCAATACTTGCTCCCTGGCTTAGTCAGAGTGGATTCTGGCCTAACTACTTCAGCCCCTATATGAAAATGATCATGGAATCCGGGCTGAGTCGCTTTGATTCCTTTCGAAACAGTGTTGATAAAATCCGATCCATAATAAATCAGATTGCATATGAACAAGGGATTACACCGTCCGATCTCCAAAGCAAAAAAAAATCAAAAGATTTCAGGAGCAGAAATAAAGAGAAATTGATAACCATGTGCAGAAATCAGCTTGAAGACAGTTACGTATTCTGGTCTGATGCTGCAGTAGTAATTAACGCAGAGGGGATAGCTAGATACCCCCCTATAAATGGATCGGGAGGGAATGATGCGCGGCTTGAATTCACTCACACCTTTATTGAAATGGTTGCAGATATGCTTTTGAAACTGGATGATGAGCGTAATTACGGCATATCATCTAACCTCCTGAATAACTCGCTATTTGGTACTTTTACCAACAATCTCAAAACCAACATAAGCGTTGGCAAATTCATGCCGGGTTTGACTGGAGGATTAAATCAGGGAGAAGGGATTGAAACGGATAGCGCAACGGTAAACCCATGGGATTTGATATTCTTCATGGAAGGAACCACTATATGGACAAGCGGACTCGGAAAGAAAAATGAGACCATAAATTCAATGCCAATAAGTCCATTCACCGTGAAACTTAGTTCTCCTTATTCGTCTGCTGACCCCTCTGATCCAAAATCATTTGAGTTATGGTTTCCAGTATGGAAAAATCCGGCTTCCATGGATGAAATCAAATTAATATTCAGAGAAGGAAGATCCGACATTGGAAGAAAGAATGCATCAACAGGTCTTCAATTTGCAGAATCTGTAAATTCCCTTGGAGTGGACAGAGGAATCGATGAATTTGTAAGGTATTCACTTTCTGTTAAGAATGGCCAGGCCTCATTTCTGATTCCATTAGGACAGTACAAGGTAAAGATGAATAGATATCCGGAACTTTTGCTTGGCCTCGAGCCATTTCTCTCAAAAATGGACCATTTTATCAGAAAAAATAACGCTGATTTGCCACCTTCTTTCAGCAAAGCCCGGGATGAAATTGAAAAATCAGTATTCGATTTCACGGTAAACAGCGATAAGTATAATGCTAAACGGGTTATCATATCGCTCGGGAGATTCGAACATCTACTTTCTACCCATTTATCAATTGTCACAAAGAGTGGTTTATCACCTTTAAGCGGGTTAGACCCAAAATGGCTGCAAGCCATGGATGACAAGTCCATAGAGATGAAAATAGCCCTGGCTGTTTCTTCCATAACTTTCGCGGACAAAGATAAGGAAGTTTCGAAAAAAGTGGGAAGTATCAGGTCTAATCTAGAACCTATTAAATCAGTTAGTGGATTGGAATGGTCAAAAGAAGACACTGAATTTTCCTGGTTTGGAAATAGCATTTATGAAAAAATGGCCAATACCCTGTTCAGGAGGTTATTGAGTGCTGAGAGAAACGATTTACATAATCTTCCACTTTATAGCATGATAAAACTTTCCACGTATGAAATTTCTGAATTTATTCACGGAAACTTTAATGAAAGTTTAACTGAGGACCTTATCTTTGGCCTGCTTTTAATAGATAGGCATAACCACGCCTTCTATGATTATGCGTATGACATTATTAAAAAAGAGGAGTATCCGATAATAAAACCTTTTGACTTTGCACTTCTAAAATTAATATTTGTACCGGAAGATATAAGAATTGGATTTGATGAAACCGTTCATATAATTCCAGAATCTGCAATAATATCCCTGCTTAAGGCGGGAAGGGTAGCAGATGCATGCGAAATCGCCAAAAATAGACTGCTTTCAAGCAATCTAAAACCGATCAATACAATTTTCCCCAATTTAGGACCTGGCTATGGTATGAAACTGGCTGCAGCGCTTTTGTTGCCTGTTGAACAGAAAGAATTGATGGAACTTGCATTGATAAAAAACAAAGGAGATGGAAAATGAATAGAAAGTACTACGAACTTGGAGAATACCCGAGAATATTGATAGAGAGCAAGCTAAAACCGGTGCAGGGTGACCGTTTTCAACCTGCGAGTTTTTCTAACCTTGGAAATAGTGTATATGAAAGACCGGATGGCAAAGAAATGGTACTGGTAGACACGGCCCAGTCCGTTGCAAATATGCTGGAATCTACAATTTTAAGTGATGATGGAGTCAACGTAAAGAAAGAGTTGGATGGAATATCCTACGTTGTATCTGAACTTGAACTCAATCATAAGGATGAAAGGTCCCCTCTGCGAACACAGACAAGTTCATTGATAGAACCCCATCGAATAAATTCACCTTATATAATGTTTGATCACCCTGACTTCCAGTCAAAGCTTATAGAACGTGCCGACTATTCCAAGGGAACTTTGATCAACTGGAAAAAGATGGGTGAAACCCTTTTTTATTTTGACATAAACTCACTCCTGCATGGAACTTTCCTTTCGAATCTTAAGGATGGCGGAAGATTCAGGGTACCGAGGATAATGAGCGGTTTTATAGAAGCTGAAAATGTGAAACGTGTTCTGTCGGGAGGAGTTAAAAACTCATCTCTAAATGATCCCCGAGGCGAAGTGGTTGTGACAGGCCATGAGAAAGATAAGGTCTACACAAGCGTCCCCTATACGAGAACAGAGTTCACCGCAGAGAGTATTTCAGCATATTTCAACATAGATCTTTCCCTGATATACGGCTATGGAATGGCTAGAGCAGCCTCTGATCTCCTTATCTCTCTTGCCTTGTACAAAATAGTGACATTGTTGAAAAATGGTCTCAGGCCAAGAACAGCATGCGATCTTATCGTCGAAGGGACTAAAGTAACATACCCAGAAGAATTCGAACTCCCCACGCAGAAAGATCTGCTTGAAGAGGTAAGGAAAAACATAATAGAATGCCGTAAACAGGAGCTTTTCCCGGAACCACCAGTAACTGTTCTCAAGACTAAAGTGCAGGTGAAACCTAAATCCAGTGATGCTGGTGATGATGATTCAGATTGAGGTGATGATACGATCGCTATAAAGATAAACTTCCTGACAGGGAAATACCATGCAACCCCTTGGGGAAGACATGTGAGGGAAGCCGCTGTTGAATGGGGACCTTCCCCCTACAGGCTTATTAGAGCCTTGATCGACACGAAATTCAGAAAGATACCAGATATGGATAGTGAGAAACTGGAAACTATATTGACAAAACTTAGTTCCTCACTGCCTGTTTTCCATCTTCCAAAAGCCTCGTATTCCTATTTAGATATTTTCAAAAACGTAAATAAATTCGGGGAACCTGAAAGAAAGGAAGAAATGTTTGACGCTTTTGTAGTGGTAGACCCGTCTGATGCCCTATATATGAAGTGGGATGTACCAAGTTTGACAGAAGACGAGAAAGTTTGTCTTTCCGAGTTACTTGACAAAATAAATTTCTTTGGAAGAAGCGAATCCTGGGTAAAAATGGAACTATCTGATCCCCCGAAAGATACAGAATGGAATTCGTATCCTTCCACACTACTACATGATTCAGAAAATACCGAAGTAATAAAAGTTGCTACACCTGTTCCAAGAGAAGAATACGAATCCCGCATGGAAACCAATGAATTGTCCTGGTTTACTGGGCTGATCTTAAGTACTACTGATCTTTTAAAAAGAAGAGTAGCAAATTCTCCAACGATGAAATTTCAAAACTACTGCGTAAGAAGTGATAGATTTGAAGTTGCGCCAAAACAAGCAAGCAGAAGGGAACTTTCAGAATTCGATGCTATCTTGTACGAGATTGAGTCAAAGCTTCCCCCAAGAATAACAGATTCCATAGCCATTGGCGATCAAATACACAGATCCTTAATGTCGCGTTACAAAAAAGTCACTGGAAATGCCCATATTTCAAGCCGTATCAGCGGGAGGGACCGATCAGGAAATTCACTTAAGGGTCATAGGCACATATTCATAATGCCCCTGGACCTGGATTATGATGGAGTGCTCGATCATGTGCTTATAGAGTCAAAGGAAATATTTGATGCAGATGAGGTAAGAACACTCAGTTCATTTAAAACCCTCTGGCAAAGAAATGGAGAAACCATCAGGTTTATTCCAGTACAATATGGAATGAGAAACGAAATAAATTTGCCTTACCGTATAAATAGAGAAGGGTTTGTCTTTCTGAGTGAAACCCCAGTCGTCCTAACGAGGCATTACAGAAAGGGAAGAGGCGATAAGGAAAAGTGGATAAGAGATGAACTGAAGCATGAAGCTTTAAATCATGGGCTTCCAGAGCCTGTCTCAGTTTCATTTGTTAAGAGACTGGAAAGAAAAGGCCACAGCTTCGAATGGATTGAGTTTAGAAGAAGCAGGAAAGGAGACCCTGATCAATTAGGGTATGGTTTCAGACTTGAATTTGAGAAACCAGTTATGGGGCCAATATCTATGGGGTATGGTGCACATTACGGTCTTGGCCTGTTTATGCCAGAAAGGACAGAAAATGACTGATTCTGATGAATACCATGTGGATACACCGAATTTGCTCCCCGTCAGGATGCTGAATGAATTCTCATTTTGTGAAAGATTGTTTTATCTTGAATGGGTTCAGGGAAATTTTGAGGATTCCGCTGATACTATAGAAGGGAGAATGACCCATAGAAACGTAGATAAAATTTCCGGGAATTTACCTGAAAAAGATTCTCTGGAGTCTGATGGTGATTTTCAAGTTACCTCTCTTCTTTTATCAGGTACACAATCGGGGCTTATTTCAAGGCTTGACCTGATTGAAGTATCCAACGGATACATTTCACCCGTTGAGTATAAAAAAGGAATGCCGTCCAGTTCAGAAGATGGGGTGTGGCAGCCGGACCGCATTCAAATCTGTGCCCAGGCTATTATTTTGAAAGAGAATGGATATAAATGCAACGAGGGAGTTCTATATTATTCTGCTTCCAAGAAGAGAATAGTGGTTCCAATAACAAAAACTCTGATTGATGAAACGCTGGAACTTCGCGATAAAGCCTTACTATCAGCCAGGTCGGGCCAAATTCCAACCCCCCTTATTGACAGCCCAAAATGCCCGGGTTGCTCTTTGGTTGGCATATGTTTACCAGACGAGACGAATTCCTTGACAGACCTAAATGTGTATGGTGCAATTGATGAACCAAGAAGACTGTACCCTGCGCGAGATGATGCTCTCCCGGTTTATATACAGGATCAGGGAGCTTATGTATCGAAGAAAAATGAGGAACTTATCATTAAGGTAAGAGATAAACCAGTGGACAGCGTCAGGCTTATGAATGTGTCTCAGGTATCATTATTTGGAAATGTTCAAATTTCGACGCAATCCGTGCATGAATTATGCAAGAGAGGCATACCGATCACTTATTTTAGCTATGGAGGGTGGTTTTACGGGTTTACTCAGGGAATGGGGCACAAAAATGTTGAGCTTAGGGATAAACAATTTTTTGCTGCAAGGGATATCAAAACGTCTCTGAATATTTCAAAGAACATAGTAAACGGCAAAATAAGAAACTGCAGAACTTTCTTAAGAAGAAATTCGAAAGTACCTGTTGATAGCGCTCTAAAGGAATTACAAAAATGGGCCAACTCCATATACGATGCAACTAATTTTCAAGAACTACTGGGAATAGAGGGTATGGCTGCCAGAACCTACTTCATGCATTTTCATGACATGATAAAAACTGGGAACGATGGATATAAATTTGACTTTGAGTCCAGAAATAAAAGACCACCGAGAGACCCTGTGAATTCTATGCTTTCCTATGTATATGCGATGCTGGTGAAGGATTTCACTATAACTTTGTTAGCAACTGGATTTGATCCTTTTCTGGGATTCTATCACAGACCAAGATACGGGAGACCTGCACTGGCACTGGATCTGATGGAGGAGTTTAGGTCAATAATAGGAGATTCTACTGTAATAAACGCCATTAATAATGGCGAAATCAATGAAAATGAGTTCATTGAAAGATCAAATTCTGTTACGATAAAACCAGATGGTAGGAAAAAACTTATTAGTGCATATGAACGCAGAATGGATTCACTTGTCACACATCCACTGTTTGGATATCAGATCAGTTATCGGCGAGTCCTGAACGTCCAGAGTAGGTTACTGGCACGCTTTCTGTCTGGAGAAATAGAAACTTTTCCAACTTTTTTGACACGGTGATCTGAATGAGGAACAGATATATTGTCTCTTATGATATTTCTGATCCTAAAAGACTCAGAACGATCTTCAATCTTATGAGAGGTTATGGGGACCACCTTCAACTTTCAGTATTTATCTGCGAACTTTCCTTAAAAGAAAAAGCAATATTACTCTGGAAATTGGAAGAAGTAATCAATCATAATGAAGACAGCATTATGATAGCTAGAGTTGGGAGCACTGAGAACAACACCCTTAAAAAGCTGGAGTTTATAGGAACCCATAAAATAATATCTGATAGAAGGGCAGTAATCGTTTAAGCTGAATTAAGTATTCATTAAAGTATGAAATGAATCCACATTTCCGGTTATGGTGAAAACATCTCCTAATATGGCGGGAGGAGCTTTTCATGATATAAATGCTGAAGAACTCACCATTATCGTTAATATAAAGCCCATAAAATCGAGAGCTCATGTGCCGGAAATGGTTTCTGAATATATAGATTCTAGATTTCACCTGAAATAGCTTATTATCGTAACTGTACAATTGTAATGTTGACCATATATTATAGTTTCCAGGACACCTCTCGAAATGTTTAACTTAAAATTTACATAATGCCACTGAGAACCTTTTATATAATAATTAAATCTGACTATGTTGATAATAAGGGCTATTTAAACCTGTTTCCATGAATGAAAATTCATGGCTCTATTGAAGCAAGATACATCTGATTATATT
>JAKBGP010000058.1 GCA_021833045.1 Thermoplasmata archaeon | reverse complement strand
AAGGAGGGCTTTCTAAAGAATTTCATATATCATCTGTATTATGCTGCTGATAGATATAATGTGAGGTTCCCGGAATTCAATGGCAAAAGATGTGGTGATCTATGATGATAGGAGAACTTGAACACATGTTCAGTAATCTTGAAAAACCTGAAGAG
Source organism: Thermoplasmata archaeon (assembly GCA_021833045.1). The sequence continues at coordinate 10,698 of JAKBGP010000058.1, read as the reverse complement.
GTTGCAGAGCGAATCCATGAGATGAAAAAGGAAGGTTATCAGTTTTTGTACAGTGATAAGGCCAAAAGACTGATCATAGGAGAAGAATGGCCATATATTGAAGGAAAGGAAGACTCACCATACGAAAGCATCATGAAAAAAGTTTCAGAAATCCTCGGCATCAGTGACAGGAAGACATACGAGGAGGTTGATGAAAGATACAACCTGACAATGTACTGAGCAATAAGGTAATTCATGAGGAAAATGATGTTCTTCATTCTTTAATTATAAATAATATACCTGAGAATTCAATGGATATGGAAGTTCTGCAGCAATTATTCATAAATTTATCCGCAATAACTTCAGATGGTAATTTTAAACCTGTGGTCATCAGATCTAGGGGAGATAATTTTTCAATGGGTTACGACTGTTCATGTCATCTTGTAAAAGACAATGATTTCCTGTTGTCAGTTGTATCTCTGGGAACTGGAATAATGCAACTCATAAGAAACTATGAGGCACCTGTTGTTTCATACTGTAAGGGGTTCACCCTTGGGGCAGGACTTGAACTAACCCTGATAAGTGACTATTCTGTTGGCGAAAAAAACAGTAAATATGGTTTACCGGATATTCTTTTTAACTTCCCATCAATCATAATACCTCCTGAAGGAATGAGGCATTTCATTCCAGGCAACACTGTGAAGGAACTTGCCACGGGGAGGATCTTAACATTTAATGAGTCACTGGAACATGGTATAATATTTCGCAATGGAAATCTTCAAGACGCCGAAAACATGGCCATTTCATTAAATAACACTTTCTTCAGGAGAATAAAGGGTTCAAGGTTTATGAAAAATGAGATCATAAAGGCTTATGCCCATCACATAGAAACAATTAACACAAAAACAATCAGATTAAAAGAACTTGAGTCTTTCCGGCAAAAATTAAGAGAGACCGCCTAGATCTTTCTGAATTTCATTATTTTTCCTTCTCTCCGTTCTCTGGGATGCATAAATTCCAACAAAATAAAGGGCGATTATGGGTATGGCGAGTAGAATCATGGTAAATCCTGTCACTCCTGGAGAAAATATTACACCGAAGATAAGTGCCGCCACTATGGCATATCTCCAGTTCTTCCTCCAGTAGCTTGCTGGTACGATTGATAAATAGGTCAACCCAACCATTATCACAGGTGTTTCAAAGGATAATCCAAAGGAAAGAACATAGATGAAGAAAAATGAGACAAAGGAAGTTATACTCATTGTAGGCTGGGCTCCAACGCCAAGATCAAAGTCATACAGTATTCTAAACATAAGCGGGGCTACAAAATAGAATCCCACAAGTGCTCCAATCAGGAATAGTATAAGTGCTGGGTAAATTGTTGTCTTAATCAGATGCTTTTCTGAGGCTTTAAGCGCAGGTCCAATAAACTTTCCCGTCTGGTATGAAATATTTGGCGAAGTTACAATAATGGATAAGAACAGGCAGGAGTAAAAATCAGCCACAACACCATCTGTGGGCTTAATGGCAATCAGCTGGAAATGTTCTGTTATTACATGGTCAATTATGAGTTTAAGGAATTGTGCTCCCATGTTTTCATAGGGATCAGGATAAATGAAGGGAAAATGAAAGGAAATAGACCCAAGATCAATATAAAATGACCTTAGATCAAACAGCAAAAAAATGCTAAAAAAGACCAGAATCGGAACTACAATTCTTATAACCCTGAAACGCAGTTCATCAATATTATTTGTAATGACCTTCAGCGGGCCATTTTCCATTAATTATCACTTTTAAGCTTTTCTGAAAGCTCAACCTTTATCTGTTTCGGATCCTTTCCGCTTGTTTCAATTCCCATTGACTGTGCAAGTGCAATTAATTTCTCGTTTTCAGGGGTGTTAACTTTCTCAGGCTCCAGCAATGATTTCTTAATTTCCTGCTGTATCTCCGTCTGTCCTCTCTTGAATTCACCTGTTGCCCTTCCAAGGTTTCTGGCAAAATCTGGGATTTTCTTGGCGCTTCCAAACAAGGCTAGTATAACAACACCTACTATCAGCCATTCCCATAGTGAATCTATCATAATAATACTAAATGTAAATTGATTATTTAAGTCTTTGATCTATTTGCAATTATATTCCGTTATTAACTGTAAAATCAGGAAAGTGATACAAGATCTCCCTGCTTGCCAGTTTGTTCTACTATAACAGCAGTACCATAGGCCACTATTTCCGTCATCATCTGAGCAAAATCAGATGAATCAAATCTCACATCCAGTATGGCATTAGCTCCAAGTGACTTTGCTTCATCCTTAAGTCTCTGAAGTGCAATATTCCTTGCATCGTTTAGTAATGTTATGTATTCCTTTATCTCCCCTCCCTTCAGAGATCTCAGACCCGCCATAACATTCCCACCGATTCCTCTGCTTCTTACGGTCAATCCCCAAACCGTTCCAAAAACCTTTGTAACCCGATATCCAGTAATGTAGTTTGTCGATACTGCAATAATTTCGTTGCTCTCCATAATTCAACAACTTTATTATACTAATATATCTTTCGCAAATCACATTTATTGTTCTTTGGTAGCTCCCATTACAAATTCTGCAAACTGTTCTTCAGTGTGCGTTCCTATTACTATAATTCTGTCATTTACCTTAATGTATGGAACCTTTTCTATATCTTTTATCTCATCTTCATCCCCAAATTCCAGGATTTCTGTAATTTCGGAACTTATGTTTTGATTCAGTATGGCAAATTTGTTTGCTATGGTACTTGCCCTGGGACAATACTGGCACGTAGGTGTGATATAAACAGTTATTTTAACAGGCATATTGATCCCTGAAATTATTTCTTTAGCCTTATCTGCAATCTCAGGTTCATCCATGGAAGCACTCTCTATGCTCTCCACGAGGGAACCGAATTCATACCCGGATGGCAGGCCATAGAAAACAACCCTACTATCCCTAATTCTTTCTGATGTTACAATAATGGCAGGGTACTTTTTTACATTATACTTTTCAACCATTTCCCTATCATTTTCAAAGGAGTATTTCACTGTCTTGATCTTATCGCTCAGGCTGGAAACCTCTTCAATAATTTCAACTGCTTTATCACAGTACATACATTTCTTGTCACTTGATGTGAATACTATCAGAGTTACAGTTTTGCTCAGCTTCTTCCTGAACTGGTTTGTCAAAAATCTTTTATCTTCTTCCCTTATGAGTGCTGAGTGTTCAGTATTCTCGTTTATCATGAAAACCTCATACATTGCTGGATATATAAAATTGATCACACGGCACTTTATAATAGCATCTATTTGTGGCAATATAAAATTTAAGAATTAAGCGTGATTTAAAATAATGAAAAATTTGTTTTAATTTTGATTACATCATTCAATATCATATTCAACTGTGTAACCCTTTTGCTGAATCTTAGTTCCGATTTCCCTGATATCCTTAATATAGTTCTCTTTCAATCCATTGAATGCAAATGAAAGATGCTTCTTCTTCGAGTTAATTATGACGAAGCCAAGTGTGTGATCTTCTGGCATAATTTCATCAGTTCTTGCAAAGTCGGAAATGAAATCGGACAAATATTCTGAAAGGTATTCGGAATCTAACATTTCATATAGGGACTCCAGTGATGGCCTCAAATTTGAAATCTCCACACATATGGTGGATGGATGTGATCCATCCAGTGTGAGATTGTACATTGCGCAATCGGTCATTTGACTCTTTTAAGATACCATCTCTCAGCGCCATCTTTTTCTCTTGCGTAACTTTCTTCAAGTGTTCCCGGTGCTCCCATGACTCCTGGATCACCTTCCTGCCAGTTGGCGGGTGTTGCTAGTTTTCTATCCCAGTTGAATTTAAGGGCCTTGAGAACCCTAATGAGTTCTGATATGCTTCTTCCAACTTCAGCAGGATAGTAAGCCATCCACCTTACCTTCTGATTTGGATCAATTATGAATATACCCCTCACAGTCATTCCATCAGCCGGGTTTATGATATTGAATATATTTGCTACTTCCTTGTTCACGTCAGCAATTATGGGAAAGGGTATCTCTACTCCATACTTTTCCTTAATATCTCTTATCCAGGCTATATGGCTGAATACGCTATCAATACTGAGACCAATTAGTTCTACTCCAAGTTTCTTGAAATCATCATATCTTTCTGTAAAAGCCATGAATTCAGTTGTACATACCGGAGTAAAATCTCCTGGATGTGAAAACAGTAAAACCCACTTTCCCTTATAGGAAGACATGGTTATGGGACCTTTCGATGTGTTTACGGTAAAATCAGGGACTTTCTCCCCTAGTGCTATAGGCATTTAATCACCATGTAGATATTATATTAACTTTATTAACTATCTTCATGACATGCATAATTTGCACATAGCAAAAGACTCTAATACATTAAAAAATATATTATTGGTATGAAGGGTCCACATAGTAGTTATGAAACCCACCATAATAACCAGACATTTTCTGTGAGGCTGTTGACTCGCTGGAAATAGCATTACCCATATTACCATATATTTTGTTTATCTTCTCCTCGACTGGCATGTATATCTTTAATGCCTCCATCACATCATCCTTTGTTATGTATTTATGTTCCTTGCTCACAGCAATATCGCCTGATGCCCTGATCAGACCACCGAGTTCCCTTAACCTTAGAGTCAATGCATTTTCCCTGTGATCTATTATACTGGCTCTTCTTTTTCCCTCCTCAACGATGATCATGGCTGCATCTATTTCCATATGTGGAATCTTTCCGTCACTGATTATTTCCTGAGCAATAAACTGTAGATATCTTTCAACATTCTTTTCGTTGTATGGCATGGATACCTCCATCAGCACCTCGTATCCATTTCCTGCAATTCTCGATCTCAAAGGACTGAGAATCTGTGGGAGGTCCTGAATGTTACATGCACCCACAAGAATGAAATCAGTTGGTACTGAATCCACCCTGACACTTGCACCAGCACTTTGAGGATTCCTACCTGTTATGGGAAATTTCTTTTCCTGCATTGCAGTCAGTATAGACCTTTGCAGTTCTCCAAGGTGTGTTATCTCATCTATAAAGAGAACACCTTCATGTGCCTCATGGATAGATCCGGCTATGACTCTCTCATAGGGCATGGTTCCAAGCTGTGGGTGACCACCGTATGGGTCATGCCTCACATCTCCAAGTAGTTCTGTTTCACTGGCACCTGTTGCAAGAATGAACGTATTCCTGTTCAATGGTACTATGACCTTGCTCGGGCTTTTCTTCTCCATTTTCTTTTTTCTTTCCAGGGCCTTCTCATCCAGAATCTTTACCTTGTCATTGAATCTTTCGTAGATTATCACTTCCTCCTTTTCTCCTACTCTTCTGGTGGAAGATACTCTTTCCATATTGTTCTGTACTCCAAGGGCAGCACCCAGAACATTAAACATATCTCCGAATGGTCCCTGTGCATTATTCTTATTTTTTGGCTCCCCACATCTTGGACAGGTTGTATCGGTGTAAAGGGAAATGTATCCACATGATGGGCATCTGTACCCGAGTTTCTCAGACACATCAGCAGGTATATCTTCGGGGCTTACAATAATACCATCAGCTGCATTAATCTCATCACTCTCCTGTTCAACCTGTGCCCGGCTCTTTACCTCTACGTATGGCCTTTCGGGGTACATCAGATTATGTATAACCCTAACTTCGTGTTCTGGAACCTCTATAAGAAAAGACATCGCCTGTGCGATCATTGACTTTCCAATTCCTGGTGGTCCTACAAGCAGAAGATTTCTCCTCTGTTTTGCTGCAACTCTTGCTATCTTAACAGCATCATCCTGTCCTATAACCCTGTCAAGTGGGTTAGATGGTATTTTAACATCTTCTGTTGTATTCACTTTTCTCTTTGGCAAAATCTACGCCTCTTCTATTGGTACTACTCTCATATTTTCTGGTTTCTTGGTGATATTCCCTTTTTTTACGCCATAGATTATCTTAACACCTTTTTTGTGACAGATATCCACAAGCCGCTGGGAAATAACACCTCCAGTCATAACATACTCTACCTTTTCCATTTCTGAAATTTTATCTGGTGCCTCTGCCAGATTGAAGCTTTCCATGGGCTCTCCCTTTTCATCAACGACCTGAGTTTCCTTTTTCTCCAGAAGCTCTGTTATTCTTCTTCTTACACTGTTTGGATCCATTATGGAAAACTTATTGGTCTTTTTGACCTCATCGGGTTCAGGCTGTCGCTCTTTCTTTTCCTCTATTACATGGATTTCTCTCTGATGATGCTCCTGTTTTTCATGTTTTGGCTCATTTTCCTGCTCTTTATGATCCGGCTTCTTCTGTTCATGTCTTTCATGATCATGCAGTTTCTGGTCGTTTTTAACATGTTCTGGCTCGTGTTTTTCCTTGTTCGCGTCCTTGTCATTCTTCTCATTAAAGCTCTTGAGCTCGTCATTCATCCCTCTCATTGAAAGATACTGCTCTGTGGGAGTCTTATATCTCAGTGCCTTGACAATCTGCTTGTAGCTCAGTTCCTCAACTTCAGTTCCTGGTGGTGCTCTGGCAACGAAATCAACTTCTGCAACCTGAAGCATTTCTTTCAGTATGAGGTCTCCTCCTCTATCGCCATCAAGAAATACCGTTACAGTTCTCTCAGTTGAAAGCTTCTGAACAGCTCTTGGAATGTTTGTTCCCTGTACTGCTATTGTATTTTTTATACCGTACTTTAGCAGGTTAAGGACATCGTTTCTTCCTTCCACCACTATGATTGAATCAGAATCTCTTATAGCTGGACCTGCAGGTAATTTTTCCTCTCCGTAGGATATAATCTCTCCCCTCTCAACTTCTTCTCTTACGGTTGAAATTATACTTTCACTAACAGTCTTTCCAGACTCACTCATTTTTTTGTATAACTGTTCTGCCCTTTCTACAATTTTCTTTCTGCGTTCCTGTCTTACATCTTCAACGCTTTCAATTTCTACCTTCGCCTTACAGGGTCCAATTCTGTCTATTGTTTCAAGAGAAGCAGCCAGGATAGAACTTTCTACCTGATCTAAACCAGATGGTATTAGAGCAAAGCCCTCTGTTCTTCCCTTTTTACTGTCAATCTCAACCTCTATCCTTCCAATCTTTCCTCCTTTCTGGAGATCTCTAAGATCAAGTTCTTCACCAAGAAGACCCTCTGTCTGGCCAAATATGGCCCCAACAACATCGGGTTTTTCAACCACCCCATCGGCAGAAATTTTTGCTTTTATCAGATATTTTGTGATATTTGGATCTACATTCATTAAGTACACCTTTGTTATTTATGGGTAGAATATGGCTAATATTTAATTTATCCCAATCTACATCCATTAAGAATTGATTGCATGTTAATATTTAATTTATTCTCATATAAAGAGAAGAATCGATTTAATTTTATAGTTATTGAAAGGTATAACTTCAATTATTATGAGACTGCAAAAATGGGTATTTTCAATTTTCAGTAATGAACTGTTGTGTCTGTGGAAAATAAAAACTAATAAATTGGTGTGTTCAATATACTAAGAGTTTATGATAAGATATGGTATAGCTGGGATACCACTTACCAGCAAGGGAAGAACATTTGTCGACTCTGTTGAGGAAATTTATAAGTTGGGGCTAAAGGCGCTGGAAGTGCAGCTACTCAGGGTAAATGTTCAGGAAAATCAGGGTATTGAATACGCGGGAATGTTACCGAAAGATAACGAAAATTCCATAATAATTGACGTTCTAAGACCAAACGAAGAGGGTATATATTCAAGTATAGGAACTGACACAGTAATTCAGGAAGACGATATTGTGGAAGAACTGTTCTGGAACATGGCAAAAAACTATGATGAACTCAAGATGGGGGGAGATCTTGCCAGAGAGCTTGATGTCTTGCTTTCACTCCACAGTCCATATTATATGGATATGTTAACGACAAAGACCTTATCAAACGATGAGGATATTTCAGAGAGATCAATAAATCACCTTAAGTGGTCTCTTATTATAGGAAAAGCCATGGGTGCCAAGAGAGTTGTTACTCATACTGGTTTCTACAATGAGACAAAAAAAGGGAGTCTCAAGAGGGCAATTGAGATATATTCATCAATAGATAAAGAAATGGGCACTGACCATGGCTTTCCATACATTGGAGTTGAAACATCTGGAAAACCAGAAATATTTGGTTCAGCTGAAGAGTTGTTTTCCATAGCAAAGAAGGTCCCATCTGTTGAGCCAATCCTGAATATGCCTCATTATCATGCAAGAACAAATGGGAGCCTGATACAGGCAAAGGATTTTACAGAAGTAATAAATAAGTTCAAAGCTCATTCCAAGGGTGACCTGTATATTGAGTTTGCAGGTGTTGATTATAGTGGATCAACAGAAACAAAGCTAACGGCCATCAAACACGGTGATCTGAAGTTTGAAACAATGTCTGAGGTGCTGATGGATTATCAGGATGATCTCACACTAATTTCATGTTCGCCATTGCTGGAACACGATGCTCAGTATATGGAAGTTATATATGCAAGGAATTTTGCAAGGCATCTGCAGAGAAAAAAGGAGAGAGGTAAGGAAAAATGAGGGAATACCCGGTTAAAAAAGGATACAAAACTGACGTAAGCACAGTACTGGAGAAAGTTGGAAAATTTGCAAAGGACGCAAAGGCAAATGGGGAAATAATCACATTCACTTTACCAGGTCTTAAGAAAGTGGATGTTGAATGCGGCAAGAAGAATCTTTTCATCTCAACCGAAACAGATGAAACCTATAAAGAGCCAATGAATTCTATAAAAATATTCAACAATCTACTACTGGAACTAACAGGCTTTGATTCTAAAGAAAGGAAAAAAAGATTTTCTAAACTTTAAAAATAAAAAAAAATTTGAACTCAGTTCTTGTATTTTATTTTGCTTGATGGTCTGAAAACAAACTTTTCTTTCTGTGGGACTTTTATCTCCTTTCTTGTTTGCGGGTTCTTAGCAGTCCTGGGCTTCTGTGTCTTTCTTTCGAAAATTCCAAAGCCTGCCAGGTTTATTTTCTGCTTCCTGTTTGCCTCAGCTACAACTTCGTCCAGAAAGACCTTAATGACCTCTCTGGCAACTTTCTGTGTCTGTCCGGTTTTTTTAGAAACCTCCTTCGACAATTCGCTTATGCCTACCATTTTTACCAATACTTAATACACATACTAGTATTAAAATATTTTTATTCCTTTTTTAGTAAACATAGTAAAAATGCCATATACGGGATATACTATTATTTTTATTAAAATAATAATTTGTCTTACTCCATCGGACAAACTTAAATTTTAATGATTTTTACTGATTATTTTCCATATTTATGAATAAAGTATTCAGGAACCCGGATGTCACGAATATTGGATCAACGGGGATAAAAAAAGTTGAGTAATATGTTAGATTGGGTGTAAATTAAAACCTGACAATATCCTTCAAAATGGAGATCAAAAACCTATGGAAGGAATAACAATGCGAAATCTTTTTCTTATATTTTATTGATTTTTGGACACAATTAAAATGGTAATTCTTACCTATTAAGAAATCATCATGATATGTTGAATTATTCTGAATTACATAAAATATTAAAGGAAAAATATGGAAACCTTGGATGGTGGCCATCGGAAACAAGAGATCAGATAATAATCGGTGCGATATTAACGCAGAATACATCATGGAAAAATGTTGAGGCAGCTCTGAAAAATCTAAAAGAAAAGAAAATTGACACTATACCAGAAATTACCAATGTGGATCAGGAGGATCTGAAAGAAATGATAAGACCTGCAGGTTTCTTTAACCAGAAATCTGTCTATCTTAAGGAAATATGCACTAGAATTCAGGAATTGGGTGGCATTGAGAAGATTGATCAAATGAAAGATAGTGATATCGAGGATTTTCTCTTAAACACTAAGGGGATTGGTATTGAAACGATGCAGGACATAATGATTTACGCATTCAACAGAAAAGTGTTCGTTGTAGATAAATACACTGAAAGGTTTTTCTCCAGATTAGGACTCATTGAACCAGGAATGAATAATGCCTATTCCATGGGTGTTGAAATCCAGCGGAATATGGATCTTGAGGATCTCAAAAATTTTCACGGGGAAATAGTTGAAATAAGCAAAGAAATATGTAAATCAAAACCACTCTGTGAAATCTGTTTTCTCAGGCAGAACTGTAATTATGAAAAGGATTTGACTGAACCGTAACCTATAAGTCTCCACCTGTTTGCGATCCTTCTTCCAATGGATATTCTTTCGTCTTGCTGAACTGCTACTGGATATCTAAGCATTATCTCTATTTCATTTTCTTTTGCATTGGAAATCATTCCTATGGTATTTGAAGTACCAAAGGTAAGCATCACGCTTTCCCTTGTTTTGATTGGTTCAACCTTCATTTCCTCATCAAATCCAACAACCCTGTTCAAAAGATGAGACTCAGCCACTATGAACGTAGCAACTGCTGGAACCTTTCCAGCTTTTCCAAGAATCCTCCCTGTAAGGGAATCATTCTTGGTCAAAAATGGATCAAGGTATGTCCCAACTGCGGAGAGACCACCGGGTATAATTTCATTATAAGAGCTTGAACCAGCCATGAGAGATGAAACTTCTGAAAATATATTTTCCCATACATTTTTGTTTCCTTTGGTTTGTTGAATCCCGGGTGCTATTTCTATCTCATCACCAATCTTCAGTGTTC
>JAKBGP010000057.1 GCA_021833045.1 Thermoplasmata archaeon | reverse complement strand
GGTAAGTATAGACGTCAAAATAATTAATTGAACTATGAATGAAAATCAGATCTAATTTTGAGACTCATAACATTATCCATGAACGCAATAAATTGTGATCATCTGAATAAATTCAAGTGGCTCAGATATATCGATAATAGTTAATGAAGGCGATCATTAAATTCGACTTAGATTCAGCCTCAAAGGTGAGAAAAAAAGCCAGAGGTTGAATAGGAATACAAAACATGCATCCTCTGAAATTCTAAAATATGTTAAATAAAGATGGAGAAAGCTTATGGCGTTTGAAAAGTTTGGAAGACTACATATTCGAATTTTTTGAAAATACATACTCGATAAAGCTTGCTATAAAAGCAGTTTCATCAACAGTATCCTCCAAACCAGAACCCAGATGACCTCCCTCTCCAATCATAAGATACGCTTCATTGCCATATGAAATAAGTTTATCATAGAATTTTAGGGCATGTGCAGGATGTACCCGATCATCTGACATTCTTGAATAAGTCAACGATGGGGGATACTTTCCAGGTTTTAGCTGTTCATAAGATGAGTATTTTTTCAGAAATATGGCATCATTTTCATCGTCAGGGTTTCCATATTCACTGACCCAGTACTGTCCTGCCAGTAACCTGTGAAACCTCATCAAATCTATTACTGGATTTCCAATAACTGCCCCCTCAATATATTCAGGAATCTGTGTGAGGGTATATGATGAGAGTAATCCACCATTGCTAACTCCATAGCAGATTACACGTTTTCCTTCCTTTTTTAATTTCTTTATTACTGCCTGAAAGGATTCATATACATTTATCTTATTTTCTCTCATACCCAATTTGTGCCATTCCTCTCCATACTCTCCACCTCCAGGCAGGTTGCATATTACCACATTTACACCATTGTTAAGCAAATAGGCGAATAGATTGTTATATGATGGCAGTAATGAGATATTGAATCCACCATAACCGTAAACAAGAGTGTTTCTAGTTTCCCTATTCGCCTGAAGGAAGAAATAATGAACATTATTCCCATTAACATTGACCCAGTCTTCAGAGGCATTAAATTTTGATACTTCATTTTTTTCAATCTGTTCTATTTGCCCATCACTGTAGGAATAGATATTAAATGTTGTACCAAAGTCCCCCATCACAAGATTTGCCCTTTTATTATCAGAAGCCATAGCAATCAATCCCTTGTATGTGGTAAAAGGAAACTCTTTTATTTTTTTGCAATCAGAACTGTAAAGAACCGGTATAGATTTCGCATCCCTCATGTGAACCACAAGAAAACCTTCTTTCACTCTTACAGCATCTTCAGCAGGCTCATCCAGTGGATATTCCTTTTCCCCAACAGTAAGGATTCCATTACCTTCAAATCTCAGAGTATATAAAATTTCATTCTCATAATCCAGAATTTTCACCTGACTTTTGTATTTCTTAAATAATTTCCATGTGGTAGGATTGCCTATTTCGCCAATATAGAGTTCAGTAGATATATTATTTCCTGCGTGAATTATAATCTTATCACCATAGGCCTCTCCACTAAGTCCCATCCCCGAAGCAATATTCTTCCCAAATAGGTATTTATCTTCAAGATAGATCCCATTGGATGAACCTGAAGTACTTGAAATATTTTCATCCCTCTTTTCCCTAATGAGATAAAATCTGTCATAAAAATATATTATATCGTGAACAAACCCCTTCTCAGTATATATCTGTTTATCCTTCGAAAAGACTCTGAGAATTCCCTCATCGGTACCTGAGGTTTCAAAGAGTGCAATTCTATCACCTTCCTTTTCAGGTTTTATCCATACAATAATACCTGAGGTCGAATATATCTCTTTTCCATTTACAATAAGGTTGTTATTACCATTTTCAACGGTTACGAAGCACTGAGCAGTTCGTGTAAGTTCGACAGATTTAACCTTTTTCTGATAAACATAGGGCTTAATATCAGGTCTTATTTTTTCAAATATGGCATTGAACTTTTGTTTGAAAATATACGTTTGTTTTCTGGCATAATCCTTTACCTCCTCATCCATTACTTCAAAATTCAGTTCAGTCATGGGCATTCATAAGGAAATCCAATATTTATATCATGGTAATTAGGTAAACAGATCTGGAAAAAATATCATTGAAACATATTTTTAGTGGTAAAATCTAAGTTTGTACACAATATATATCTGGGGTATAAGGAAAATAATTGAACCAGTTAAAAGAGGAAATCTGAACCCCAAAATAAAAAAACACGACATCTCTATTATCAACCCATATGTATCATGTGTTCTACCATGCTTGAACCTGCTAATCCATTCTTCCCTGCTGACTGGTGATTCCCATTCATCATTGAAGAGGTGTGATACATAATCCACCAGAACACCGAATGCAGTAAAAGCACCTATTTCAGAAATGATAAAATAAAAGAGGAAGAGTCTCGAATATAGAATTGCAATATCAAACAGAGAAAATGAAATAACAGCAAGGTATGTCGCAGAAGTTTTACCTCTCACAAAAAGGCCTTCCCATTTCTTAAAGCTAATACTTTCAGTATCCATAGTTAACAGATCGAATTTACATAACATTATCTTTAATTATATTTATTATTTGTTAAAATCTGCTTAATATGACATAGCTTTTATAGGATGTTTTAATTTAAAGTCCATGGAAATATTCAAAAAAGAGAGAGTACTGGAAACAACAAAAAGTCTTGATGATATCATAAAATCATTTACAAATTATCTAATCAATAACGGCTGGAAAGTGCAGAGTAACGTGCAACAGGACAAGGCAATTCTTCAGGCCCAGAAATTCGGAATACTGAGAGGGCTAATTGCAGCCGACAGAGCACTGACTTTTGTATTCACTGCCGAATCAGGTGGCCAGGTCAAGGTTGACGTCGGTGTAGGCAGGCTACTGGGTGATATTACAATAACTGCTATTGAAGTACTTCTTCTATCAGAAATATTTATTGTTATCGACATTCCTGAAATAGCATGGTCAGATCATGTTGAAAAGGAATTGTTGAACGAGCTGCAAACAATAGCCTCACAGTAAATATAAAATTTTTATTATTTAATCTAAATGTAATATTTGCAATTAAACAAAATGAAATTTTTATATTCATATCATTTGTTCTATTATAGAACTTTTATTTCTTTGTTCTCAATTCCCTAAAATGGAATATGCCAATTATGTCTCATTTCTGGTCGAGGCTAAAACACAGGGCTACTCATCAGGAGTTACATATCTGCATGGACTTATTACGGGCACAAAGGAGTTTACATATGAAAAAGGGAGAATGAAATATATAGATATATATTCTGGTTCACTTTATTTTCTTGGTCAGGAGCTTATCATGGAAGGTAACGCTCCCCAGTGGGGAATGGTATACTCAGGTGGCATTATGGACGATAACTACGGAACAAAAGAGGTTTACGACTTCCTGAGAGATGCGCTTAAAAGAGTTCCTCAGGACCTTCCATTAAGAGGCAAGGAATTCTTTTCAAACAGCAAGTTTGTATACAAGAACCTCACTGAAGGTGACCTTGGTCATTTCCTTGGTTATGAAACTATTGAGCACGAAGAAAATCTGATATATGAATTACACTATTCTGGAGGTTTTATTGAATAGATCATTTTCAGGAAGATATTATAAACTCAAGTGAGAGATTGCCTGCATAATTTTGAGCAGGCATTGTTACAACTACAGGTATGGTTTCACCTGATTTTAAGATCTGAACACTGGGTTTATCAAGTGTGGCAGAAAAGCCAGAAGTCATTGACTTAACTCCAGTGATATCAACGGTGCTGTTGATTCCATTATCATTAAATTGAATATTCATTACGATTTTCTTTCCTGTGGAAAAGGTCTCCTTTCCGTACGCATAGGAATAGGTCTTTATTTTTTGATCCGAAAAACTTACGTTTATACTCTGTACATTAACGGTTCCGCCATTATAAAAACCAAATAAAGCTAGGATTGCAAAAGTAATTATAAAAACAACTATCACCGAACCAAACATTTTCAATCCGAGTTTTCTTTTTATCCATGGTCTCTCTATTTCAAGCGGTTTCATTCCAAGCACAAAGAAATTTGTTCTGGCTATTTACATTTTTGCAGTAATTTTATTACATAGCCATGTACACCGTTTATAGGAATAACAGGTCTCACTGCTTTGATATTGAATCATCTGAAGACATATGAAAAAAAATCCCTGGAGATTCCAGTTACTCTGGAATATGCGTTCAGTCCAAAACTTTCAATTATGTTTCCAACTTCTGTTACAGTATTCTTCTTAACATCACTTTCTATGTTCTTCCAGTAAGTGAATAAAGAGTCTTCTTCGCTGTTGTTATGATCCTGCAACAGCCTGAAAAACATTGGAACTCTGTTTTTTAGAATTTCAGAATTCTCTTCATTTTTCCATTTTATTATATTGGTTGCAAGAGTTTCCAGTAATTTGTGATCTGCCATTATTCTGTCGATATTTTTTATTAGATCAGCATTCTCTCCGTTGTATACCTGCTTCATTACGGGAACAAAAACTTTTTCTTCTATCTCAATGTGGCATTTCTTCAGATATTCAACGAACAGTTGAAAATCACTCGAATCTGAATCAATCATTAAATTACCGCTAATGTTTCTTATGGCAGTGTGCTCGGTCATAAGAACTTCCACAACATCCATAGAAATGCATATTTTCTATCTATTCAAAGGTTTGTCAATAAACTTTACATTCCACCGTTTTTTGACAAGTTGAAATAGAAGTATGGCATATAAATTTATGAAGGCATATTTCATAGATAAATTTGGAATTGAGAATATTGAGATGAGGGATGTTAAAGAACCATCTACTGCAAAAGGTTTCGTCAAGGTAAATCCTGTAATGGCAGGGATTAACCCGCTGGATTATAATGTTATAGCCGGTAAGGTTTTGTATGGTATCAATCCCATGCCACATATTCCAGGGTCGGAAATTCTGGCAATAGTATCCGAGGACAGCGGTAAATTCAGGAAAGGTGATCGCGTAGTTGTATACAACAGGATATATGACGGAACATGTGAATACTGTATATCTGGAAGGGAATATCTATGCTCTAATGGAGGAATATACGGAGTGGTAAGTAATGGTGGATTTGCAGAAACACTGTTGATTAAGGAGGAAAATCTATACAGGGTACCAGACACGATTTCAGATGAGGTTGCTGTTTCCTTTCCGATAGCAGCAATGACACCATATCACGCACTTAAGGAGGCTGGTGCCAGAGCAGGTCAAACATTGATGGTCTACGGAGCTTCAGGAAACACAGGGATTTTTGCCATACAACTGGCAAATATGATGGGACTGAATGTTTTCGCTGTATCCTCAAAGGCCTATCTCGATGAATACGGAGCCAGAGAAACCTTTCCAGCTGAAAAAATTCCCGATGACTTTAAGGCGGATATAGTGATCAACCCACTGGGTGGTGAGTTTTTCTCCAAATCCCTTACCCACGTTCAGAGGAGGGGAAAACTCATAACATTTGGTGTATTGAATGGCCGAGATACTACTATTGACATAGGTAGAATATATACAAACGAAATAAGTATTATAGGATCAACCGGTGGAAGCAGGCAAGACATGAGAGAACTAATTGATCTTGCGTCAGGGAGAAAGCTGAAGGTAAAAACGGACAAAATTTTCCAGTTCGATCAGTTAAAGGATGCTCTGGTTTATTTCGGAAAACCGAGGGACGGGAGGGTGCTGATCAGATTTTAGTCCTAACAAGATTTTTAAGATAGGAAATATTTTTTCCAATATCTCCTCCGTAAATGTATGATGCAGAAACAAGGATATCGGCACCAGAATCAACTGCAATCTGTCCGGTTCTATTGTTAATGCCACCATCTATTTCAATCTGGGTTTCGAGGGAATACTGGTCTATGTATTCTCTTGCCTCACTGATCTTTTGGGTAGTTCCATCTATAAAGCTTTGTCCAGAAAATCCCGGATAAACACTCATAATAAGGAGTATTTCAGCATCATTCACAAGATCCTTTACTGCTGAGAAGGGTGTATCCGGATTAATCACTATTCCGTAGCGCTTCCCCTCTTCCTTTACGTCTCTAAAACACTTTTTGAGGTTCACTGGAGACTCATAATGAAACATAAGTATATCAGCACCAGCATCAGAGAAAACTTTCCAGTATTTATCTGGGTTTGTAACCATCATATGTGCTTCAAGGGGAAGATCAGTGCATCTCCTGATGGCAGATATTAAATCTCCTCCCATGGTGAGATTGGGAACGAAATGGCCATCCATTATATCCAGATGAAACTGATCTGCACCTGAATTTACACTCATTTCAATCTGATCCCTGAGAAACTCAAGTTTACAAGATATAACTGAAGGTGAAACTTTCATATTTCATCCATATGAATCACAAATGATTTACTTTTCTAAATTTAGTGATTCTGCACGTATGTCTGGTATATAAACTATAAAATCTTCACTTCATAAATATAAGCAATATTGATCATGGGATATATTTAAATAGAGTGTAATAGATTGTTGATCATGGTGGAAAATAAAGACACTGTATCGGGAAAGCCACCAGATGAAGTGATGGAAAAGATAGTCTCAAAGCTTATTTCCGTGAAGAGAAACGTAATAAGTAAATATGAGGCAATAAGAGAGGTCAGCAAATTACATAACACCATTCAGATTCTGGATGAACTGATAAATCTTGAAAAGAAAGACATCGAAATACTGGAGAATGCTGAGGCCTTAGAACAGGTGATGTACTCAAGAAGAACTGGAAAGGAGCGTGATTATGGGTCGCTGGATCATATTATCTCTACAGATCCTGAGCCAGAAAAAGATGATCCAAAGAGCATTCTTGCATGGTCAATCTCAAAATCTGATGAAATATATAAAATAGCTGATCTTCTGAGTGGGGAATATGATGACGAAAATCTGAAAAAACTTTTAAAGAACATTGCGGAAAGTGAAATGAAGAGAAAAAACAGGATGACGGAGCTCTACGAGGACATTATAAACAAGGATGACTGGTAAGTATAATGTCATTATTTTGTTAAACCATGTCCATCAATTTTATCCCACATCATGTTCCATAAAAATTAAAACTTTCCAGCACATATTAAATACAATCTGAAATTACCATTTCCATGGAAGAAGACAGGGATATTCTGAAAGGAATATTTAGAAGGGAAGTAAGGGTATTCTTTCTTCTTTATCCTGCGTTCAGAAGATTTCAGAAAGATAGAAAGAGCGCCAAGAGTGAAGGTGGAAAGGACTGGGACTACAGAAGGGAAAGAAACGGTAAGAAAGCAGTTCAACTTTTCATAGAACTTGGTCCTGCTTTTATAAAGCTAGGTCAGATACTTTCTGCAAGACCTGATCTGCTTCCAAAGGAATATATATCATCATTTGAAAAACTGCAGGACAGTGTTCCACCTTCACCATTCGAAGAGGTTAGACCCACTCTGGAAGAGAATCTCGGAAAACTTGATGAGGTATTTGATAATTTTGATCGTGAGGCAATTTCTGGGGCATCACTTGGCCAGGTGTACAGAGCAACTTATAAAGGCAAAGATGTGGCTGTAAAGGTTAACCGGCCAGATGCTGAGTTTATAGTAAAAAGAGATATAGTAATACTGGACAGGATACTTAGATTCGCCAGGGGAAGGATAGAGAACTTCCTGTATTTAAGTATAAATAATGTCCTCAGAGATTTCCGTAAGAGAATAATAGAGGAGATGAACTACGAGAAGGAGGCCTCTAATTCAAAGAGAATTGCAAGGAATATATCTGGAAGAGAGAAAATAATTGTACCACGTGTTTACGATGAGCTTTCATCAAAACAGGTACTCGTAATGGATTATATCTCCGGAACGAAGATAACAGATGTGAGAAAGCTCAAGGAAAAGAATATTGATATTCAGAAACTTGCCTATGATCTCGATATATCCTTCATAAGGATGTTGCTCAGGGATGATATTTTTCATGCAGATCCTCATCCAGGAAATATATCCGTAACAGATTCTGGAGAAATCATTCTTTATGATTTTGGAATGGTAGGCGACCTTGATGATAATACAAGATATTACCTTCTTTCTCTTTATGATGGTTTAACCAGAGGAGACATAGATCAGATCGTAGATTCGCTTATAGGTGTTAAGGCTCTTTCTCCGGCCGCGAATAGAGGCGTCATAAAGAAAAGCGTTGAGCTTGGAATGGCTGGAATGTCAGGTAAGAGGGCTGAGGATAGTGAAATAAGGGAATTACTGGAGATTGCCAACGATGTTGTATTTGAATTTCCATTCAGGCTTCCAACTTCCCTGGTTTTATACATGAGAATGAGTTCACTACTTGAGGGAATTTGTCTCTCATTAGATCCAGAATTCAAGTTTGTAAAAGTCCTGAGAAAGCTGTTCATGGAGGAAGGATTACTCAAAGAACTTTATGAGAAACAGATAAGTATGTTTATGGAAGATTCTATTCGTTCAATAGAGGCTGGAGTGGCTATATTGCCACTTCTCAGGAGAAAACTCGAAAGCGAAGAAGAGAAGCCTCAGTCTAGTCAAAGAGGAAATTTAAATTATACAATTTTTGGTGGCATTCTTATGCTGATTGGAGTATACGAATATGGTCAGTTAAAAATTATCGGCACATCCATTCTAATAATAGGATTTCTGATAAGTGTTTATGGTATTTTAAAACGAGCCTGAAATGTAAGGCAGCGGATTTATTACTATATTTGTTATGACAAAATATGTCTTTAAACATGCAATATATAGCTAACTCTTTAACAGGTGGTTACACACCTATAAAGATTCTAAGATTTGCCATAATGGCATTTGCCATCATTGATGCGGCAGCACATCTTTACGCTAGCCCGGCATCTTATCCTCTTGTAACTTTTTGGCTTGAAATAGAAGTTGCGGCATTCATAGTAATAGGAATGGTATTTCTACTAGGATTGAAGATATGGTATATCCCATCTATAATTTTTACCCTGTTCAATCTGGTTGTATTTCTGGTCTCTGGAGTTATAGCAATACCGCCCATATCTTCAGCAGCACTGGTAGGTCATGTCCAATTTGCAGATTATTCCTTTGGAAGGGCTTTTTCAATGGCGGCTTGGTTATTTATAATAATTGTTGGTACAATTTTATTATTCAAAGACAAAGGATCTAAACTCAATGACCTTCTGAGGGAGGACAATAATTAAAATCTTTTTTTCCAAATATCAGGAAAGATAAGTAGCCAAGTACTGCGCTTAAATTTCTTAACAACCAGTATATACCTATTTCTCCAGGGTCTATTTTTCCTTTTTTAATATCGGCCCACATGGTCTTATTCTTACTTCTTAACTGACCTCTCCCATAACCATTCCAGAAAGCCTGTTTGAGAAACGAACGAAGATCTTGCCTTGCAATATGTGATATTTTGCAGCTATTACAAAATATACCTTTGTAGTCCATAGAAATAATTCTGAGGTTCAAATCTATATCTTCTGCAGTTATAAATCTCGGATCAAAACCACCCACCTTTATAAAAACATCTCTCCTGATTCCTATATTCATAGAAGGTGAAGTAATTTCAAAGTTTCTGTAAAATAGTTTAACTCGTTTGAAGGAAGCATAGCGTTTAATTCCTTTCTGAACAGTTTCACCTGAAACCAGATCTGCGTCATTAAGACATTTGGACATGCACTCTACCCAGTTCCTATCAGGTATGGCGTCACCATCTGTGAACAAAACCAATCTGGATGAAGACATCTCAACTCCAAGGTTCCTACCCTCTCCTCTCGTGCACTTCTTTATTTTAAAAGACACTCTTTCCGTGTCAAATTTTTTCAGTGCATCTATGGTACCGTCATTGCTTTCAGAATCTACAACGATTATATGGCACTGCATGGTTTGAGATAGGAGACTCTTAATCAACGCATCAATATTTTTAACCTCATTGTATGTTGTGATAACAACTGTTGGAATTTCTTGCATCAGACCCAGTCTGCTCTCCTCGCTTCCCTCTCCTTCTTTGTCTCCTTTTTGTATTTCTTGTAATGTTCCCTGCATAGATGCACCTTTGTTGCCTTCGCGTCAAATGTAAAAACCTTATTTGCAAGCTCGGCTGGCACAGTTTGATAACTTTCTTCTTCGCATCCCTTAACATCGCATTTCTTTTCAGACATGGTGATGTATATGTATCTCATTTATTATTTTTAGTCAATGATTGTAAATTATAAAATGGGAATGCCCGGAGTAAGCTCCCTTCTGTTCCCCTGTAAATCAGGCTGGCAGCATTCGACTATGGCCATAAGGCACGCTGCGTCCTACCCGACCCTCAGAGTGGTCTCACGGGGTCTCTTTGGACTTTCTCCAATCAGGTCGACTGTTCCATCATCGATCCAGGAAATGTCATCCTCAGGGAATCATTCTTTACCTGGAAATGTTTCTTTCTTTTGTCGTTGCCATTCCTCTCGGAATACCTGCATTGCAGGCTGATACCCACTCAGGAGGGGAGACTTTCCTCACTCCACTGGAGCGTAAGCTGCCCTCGAGCTTTCCCAATGGTCATTAGAAGTTAATTAATTAAAATGTCGAAACGAAAAATATGTATTGGATATTAAGTTAAGAAATACATCATTAGTTTCATAAATTTTCATATTATTTTGTGATTTTTTAATATATTTTTCAGGGTCAAAGATTGTACTATACCTCTGTACCATAAGTTAGTTATTAACCCCATCTATGATAGGAGTATGAATAAAATAACCATAGCAGCAATAGCAGTGGTGTTTATACTTGCAAGTGGGAGTGCAATATCTCTTGCTTCCAGTGGAAACATCAACGGAGCAATAACCACGA
>JAKBGP010000056.1 GCA_021833045.1 Thermoplasmata archaeon | reverse complement strand
GTAAACTTCTTACAGATTTATTCAACGATCTTGGGCATGAAGTGAAAGGATTTGATATTCTGGATGGAACCACTGGGCCAGATTCAGGAGAAATGCAGCAGGCAGATGTGATTTTACTTTCAATCCCCCAGGGGAATGCACTACAATTCTGCCTGAACCATCCTGAATTCAAAAATGTGGTTGAAATTGGATCGACCAAATCAATAATGAAGAACCTCAAGGGGAAAATAATAAGTATACACCCCCTGTTCGGCCCCCTGAGTTATCAGTCCATCAATCGGAGGAAGATCTTTTTTATTGATGATATCTCACCAGAAGACTCAATCGATCTGATCAGAAAATTATTTGGTGATATGGAACTGATTACAATCGGGTATGACAACCATGATAGATTAATGGCTGAAATGCTGGTAACTCCCTACATAATCTCACTTATCAGTTCAAGATTGGCTACAGGAAGGGAGCCTATGACAAGGTCTGCTGAAGTTCTGGAGCAGGTTTCACTTATTTCAAAATTGCAGAGTCCTGAGGTCATGAATATGAGCATCTTTCTAAATCCATACTCCAGGTCAGTGTTTGAAAACATAAAATCTTCACTGGAAACACTCATGGGTGATATTCAATGATTTTGATTCCCAGGAATGAAGATTATCTGGAAAGCCTGAAAGACATGATTGCAGATTCAACCTCATCTTACAGGATCATGCAGCTTTATGGAAAAAGCATTCTGATCACACAGGATGACAGCAATCCGATCCTGAAGGCTGACAACGAAAACCTGATTGCCATAAAAACAGGGCTTTATTCAAGAGATTTGACTGACAGAAACACCAGTTTTTCAATAGGAAATGTCAACATAGGTGGAAAGAAATTGATCATAGCTGCTGGTCCATGTGCAGTTGAGAGTCTTGATCAGACCATTGAAATTGCAGAACAGGTAAAGAGACTTGGAGCTGATATGATTAGAGGAGGAGCATTTAAGCCCAGGACAAATCCATACAGTTTTCAGGGGCTTGGAAAGGACGGGATCGAGATACTGGAAAAAGCAAAAGAACAGACTGGACTTCCAATAGTCTCTGAATTGATGGATATTTCTGATTTTTCCTATTTTAAGGATGGTATAGACATGATTCAGGTTGGATCCAGAAATTCCCAAAACTTTTCCATGCTTAAATTTCTGGGAAGAACGGAAAAGCCTGTTCTTCTCAAGAATGGCATGGGAAACTCTACAGATGAATGGATGGGGGCTGCAGAATACATTCTTTCAGGCGGCAACGGAAATGTCGTATTATGTTACAGGGGGACGAGAGGATTTGAAAGAAGAACAAGATTTGCAATGGACATAGGTTCAATAACAGTTGCTAAAAAGATCAGCCACCTGCCAGTATGTGCGGATCCAAGCCATCCATCTGGAAACAGGGATTATGTTGAATCAATGGCCTTAGCAGCTGTTTCAGCAGGCTGCGATATGCTTGAAATAGAAGTTCACAACGATCCTGAACATTCCTTATCTGACAGGGAACAGCAGATCACATTTGACACATTCGGGAGGATAGTGAAGAGTGCGAGGAAAATCAGGGAGTTTATATTGGAAAATTCAAGATATGTGGGGTAAATCCTATTTCCGGGGTATCTCCACTACATGAACTATTCAGAGAATGGTATTGCAAATGATGGCTTTAACAACTCATTTTCAACTTCGATCCCATCTACATTTCCAGATAAGAAAACATGAGTCCTATTCATTTGTCCCACGTTTATTGTGCTGGATTAAACACTTTCTATGAGCTTAATGGAGGGCCACGCATCCTTGCCGTTGAGAACCTCTATGCCATAATGAGTTCTTTTTCCTGTATTGGTATATACCAGTCCGTCCATATCTAATATGTGAATCGTTGAGTTTGCATAATGGCCCAATTTTCTATATATCTGATCCTCCACAATCATGATGATGATTCCAGAGTTCCTCAGTTCATTAATTACTTGGAGGAATTCGCCTATGAAACCATCCCCATAAATGAAGTTCAACAGATCTGTGGAAAAAAGATACATGTTTGGAGCATCACTTCCTGGAAGCACGCTATTGATGTTTTCTTTTGAAAAATCTGCCATTATGCTCTTTCCCTTAAGCAGCATTATATTCTTGCTTCCCACTTTGGTGGTATTTACCTCAACATAACGGGAAATGTACTGAGGTTCTGTCGTCATTCTAAGTATCTTGGATGTGACATAGGAACTTGAGGTTATATCAATAACACCAAGTTCATTTCCAAGAGCATTCCTGATCAGTATGTTCTTCATGAGGCTTGATGCAACTCCCGTCATATCAGAATTTATTGCCCTGTGAATCAGTATTATGGAACCAATCTCAATGGATGATGATCCTCCTGGCATTAGTTTTGCCAGTTCTTCATCCCCAATATTGATGAAATTCTCATCAAACTTGTTTTTCGTGGGCATAGGAACTTTTGTCTTTGGATATTCCACCTCCAGTTGAGGCATGAGGTTGAATCTCCCATTCAGAAGGGAATAAGCAAAAACAGGTATTGAGCCTATGGAAAGCCCCCTCAATTTCTCAATTCTTAGTGATCTTGTGATATAGTTAGAATGAAGTTCATTCTTCAGGCTCACAACGCCATCACAGTAGTATTCTAGCCTTTCATCTCCTGTTGATTCCAGTATGAGGATGATTCCTGCACCGCTCTTTTCAACTATATCATTCTGGAGAACGGAGAAAAGGTAGTCTGCTTCCATTCCATATTTTTCTGCAAGGGCTTCTATTGAGTCAAGTATGACGATAGGGCCAAGATCTATGTTCTTGTCCACAAATTTATAGATTGAATTCAGTTCAGGGAGAACTTCAGAAATATCAAAAACGATCCGTCCAATTGAGCTTTTCTCCTCAAGTGTCTTTTCTAACTTTGAAAGATGATCCGTATTCACGTATTTCAATGATTTGACGGAATCCATTTTTCCTGGATTGAATCTGTATGAAATTTCCTCAACGAAGGGAAATGAATCTTTCAATGGCTCATCTGTGAATCTGGATGAAAGGTACATGATTGGCTGTGTTTCTATAAGTTGAGATGCGAGTTCAAGGCAAAAAGTTGTTTTCCCTGTACCCGGAGTGCCTTTCACAGCAAGCGATTTACCAAATCTCTGGTTAAAAAATGCTTTAAACACGTCGAAAGGATCTACCATATATATTCTCCGTAGACTTACTTTGATTTTACTTTTTCCATAGTTTAAGTCATTGCTTCTTTTTGATTGTATTTTGCGAAATTTAAAGTTTCTATTGTTTCTCTTAACTGATGCATTTCTTATATATTGTGGAGATTGTCTCCCCATGATTACATGGTTTTAAATTTGTAACGTTTACCTATTCGAGTAACTGTATTTATAGTTTATCTTACCGGTATACTCAAAATGTATTTTTTAATAATTTAAGAAATGTTCTTGATAGAGCTAAGTTCAGGAACTATGAAGAAACTAATTGATCCCTTTCAAGGGTGGAGAGGATGGAGAATGTGTTTTGGAAATAACACTTCACAGAGACCATAATATGCAATGTTATTCAATTTTATAGTATACAGATCATGGATGAACATTCCATTTATGATATGATCAACTCATGGCTGGAATGCGAATTATGCAATACATTTACAGAAATATATGAAAGGAGACAGGATCGGTCTTAAAGAGAATTTTCACAAGTTCATTACATTTCTAAAATACTGACTTTCATCTTTCTCATCTGATAAAGTATGTGAAATATCAATTTAGTTAAGCAGCCAGTACCATAAAGGGATATAATTTATAACCCCCTCCTTCCAGAAGTCCCATGTGATGATTGTCAATTTGTTGCAGTTCAGATCCATTGAGGCCTTTAATAGTGATTTGTTTTCTCTCTCCAATATCTCATGTTCTGAACCTGCATATGTTACATTGATCAACTCCACAGCTTTATCTCCTGAAGAAATTACGAAATCAACTTCCATTCCTTCTGCTTTCCCGTACTCTCTCCAATAATTGATCTGGAACCTGTTGCCATTGTTCATCCTCCTGTACAACTCCAGATAAACAATATTCTCCATTAACTTTCCAGTCTCAACCGTCCTTGTCATCTCATTTATAAGTCCAGTGTCAACTACATATAATTTCTTAGGATATTGAGAGCTGTTCTTGAAGGAATGAGATAATATCTTTACGGTGTAGAGAAAGAACACCTCAGAAAAGTGATCAAGTAATTTCAGAGGAAAATCGTGAGCAATGGAGAAGTTCATAGATTTCAGGTAATTATATATCTTTGTGCCGGAAACCTGTTTTGAATATGTCCTAAGACAGTAATTTACAAAAACATTCAGGACAGATGGTTCAATATGGAATCTTTCACCAACATCCTTTATTATCATGGCATCGACGTATGAATGAAGAAGTCTATCTTTGTATTCATTCATCCTTACAATTTCAGGATATCCTCCATGAAGCATATACTCATTCAATTGAGAAAGAATCCTACCTCTTTCGCTGCTAAGTAATAGCGCTCTCATGTTTTCTGGTATGGTGGATTTAAATGATAAAAACTCATGAAAACTGAATGGCAGAACGGTAAAATCCAGGGTTCTTCCTCTCAACTGTGTGGCAAGTTCCCTGGAAAGTAGCTTTGAAGAAGATCCGGAAATGAAAACTTTGTATCTCTTTGTTTCATATATCCTGTTAACCCACCTGCTCCAGTTTTCCACGACCTGAATCTCATCCATAAATAGATAGATAGGGAATTTGTGAGATGGATTGGATAGTTCAAAGAAAACGGAAATGAGATCATCGAGATCTGTTGCCTTCATGCCTGTCAGGTTTTCATTCTCAAAATTTATGTAGAGTATGTTATTCTTTGGTACATCTGTAAGTAGCTTCTTGATGAGATCATACATGAGAAATGTCTTTCCAGCTCTTCTAGGTCCTATGATTGATATTATCAGGTCAAGATTTACTGGTACATCTAAATCCCTTTCAATGGTTTCAGGAAGATCGTAAATCTGCCACTCTGAAACAACTTTCATTAGATTCTGCCTGTCAATCATGTATGATAATTTATTATTTCTATATAAGTTATCCTGAATTAGGATAATTTATTATTGAAATTGTCCTGAGTGAAGATAATATTTGAGGTATGGGAGAAAATACAACGAACATGTAGATAAGTGAAAAAACATCTAAAAATACTCTGCAAGTCAGTGACATCCCCCTGTTAATGCAGGAAACTTCCCATTTCAACGATAGAAGTTGCCATTGGCAGAACTCAGATCTCCACGGACTTAAAATTATTACAGATTTTCCCTATAACAGAACTCCCGATATAACAGAGTCAGGAAGTGGGATGTTGCATCCATGATCTATGTCCTTCATGTGATCAGGTGGGTGTGGCTACAGTACACAGTCATAGAAAGGATGAGATAAAGAAACCTGATTCAGGAAACAACGAAACACTGAAAATTGCGGAAAACCTGAGTTGATTTCTGTCCCGTATACACCACAGTATCAATGATGTGTGGAGACCTGAAAAAGGGCATCGAAAGATAACCAACCTAATGAGCAGAGTAATGTCAAGATATATTGCATAACGATTGAATAAATAAATAAAATTGAACGGTATATCTAAAGAATGAAAGGCGTGATACTTCATGGAGGCAGCGGCACGAGATTGAGGCCACTTACCTATACCGATGTGAAACAATTGTTGCCCATAGCAGGTAAGCCCATAAGTGAATATGCACTGGAAAACCTCATGGAGATAGGAATTAAAGAAATCAACATCGTCATTGGATCCACAGGTGGGGATGAGGTAAAGAAGTACTATGGCGATGGATCAAGGTGGGGTGTGAACATCTCATATACATATCAGGAAAAACCGGTTGGTATAGCACATGCAATTGGACTGACAAAGGAATTTGTCCAGAATGATAAATTTGTTGTATTTCTTGGAGATAACTATATTCAGGAAGGAATTTCAAAGTTATATGAAAATTTCATCTCGCAGGATTTTGATGGAATGCTTGCACTTGTTCATGTTTCCAATCCATCTCAATTCGGTATAGCAGAAGTGAAAGACGGTAAAATTACAAAATTGGTTGAAAAACCCAAAATTCCAGCATCTGATCTCGCCATAGCAGGCGTCTATTTTCTTTCCAGTAATGTTTTTCAGTTTATAGAAAAACTTGTACCTTCGGGCAGGGGCGAATACGAGATAACAGAGGCATATCAGAATATGGTGGATCATAAGCTTAACATAGGATACTCTGTAATTTCAGGATGGTTCAAGGATACTGGAACGGTGGAAGATTTCCTGGACTGCAACAGGCTGGTGCTTGATAAAATGTCCAGCAAATCCGATATAAACAAACTGAGAAAAAATGTATCAGGAAGGGTTCAGATTGCAGATGATGCGTTTATCTCAGATAATTCCAGGATACTCGGCCCATGCTTCATTGGATCAGGTTCAAGAATAGAGAATTCTTACATTGGGCCATTCACTAGCATCGGCAATAACTGTAAAATTTCAAACACTGAGGTAGATGACACAATAATAATGGATGGTGCTGAAATCAATTTTTCATCCAATTTCAGGATGAGAGGTTCATTAATAGGTCCAAATGTGAAAATAAAGACGGATGGAAAAACTTCTAATCCTATTAAAGCTGTTCTAGGCAGAGATTCTAAGTTGGAATTTTGATTGTTGCGTGAATTAATGATCGTATTTCAAGGAGTCTTGTTTGATGAAAAATTTCAACTATACTTGCAACATAAAAAACAAATAATTGATAAATATTAAAAAGAGAAAACTGAAGTGAAATTATGAAAAATATTATGATTTTTGGTGCAGGAGGTCAATTGGGAAGAGAATTGGCAAGAATAATTCCGGACTCCATATCAGTATATCACGCTGGAGGGGAAGAACAGATTATTGCCGATATTTCAGATAGTGATAGGGTTACGACGTTAATTGAAAAATATTCTCCGGAGATAGTTATTAACGCATCTGCAATCGCAAATGTTGATCTCTGTGAACAGAACCAGGAAGCAGCTTTATCAATAAATGGAACAGCAGTTAACGGTATAGCAAATGCGTGTAGAGAGATCGATGCAACTTTAATTCACATATCAACTGATTATGTTTTTGATGGGGTTCACGGGAACTATACAGAAAAATCCATACCAAATCCAATTAATTTTTATGGTTTATCAAAACTGATTGGAGACATATATGCTTTATCTTATAAAAAATCGATTGTTGTGAGAACTTCTGGAGTCTTCGGATATACTAAGAATTTCCCGTTGTTTGTGCTTGAAACTCTAAATTCAGGTAAGCCTGTAAATGCTATCGAAGGGTTTTACTCTCCTATACATGCCAGAAATCTTGCACTTGCAGTTTTAGAATTGTCTAAGACAGATTTCAAGGGAATAATCAACATATCAGGAGAAAGAATTTCAAGATATGAATTAGCAGTGGAAATTGCAAAAGAATTTGGATTGGAAGTTTCACTGGTAAATGAAGTTAAGAATGTACAGACATTCAATGCCAAAAGGCCTTTTGACTCTTCATTAGATAATTCGGTTGGAAAGAACTTGATAAAATTTGATTATTATTCTTTAATGTCAAATTTGAAGGCTATGAAAGATACCATTGCGAAATAAAAACTTAAAATATTGAAAAATGATGTGCATTTGATGCCTTTCGTTTTCACACCTACCAATATTAAAAATGTAATTTTAGTTGAGCCTAAGAGTTTTTCAGATGATAGAGGGTTCTTTTTTGAAAATTATAAAAAATCTGATTTTTCAAGAAATGGGATTGATCTTGAATTTGTTCAGGATAATACATCAAAATCTGATAGATGGGTCATAAGAGGATTACATTTTCAAAAACCACCTCATGAGCAGGGAAAGTTGGTGAGGGTTGTTTCCGGTGAAATATTGGATGTTGCTGTAGATATAAGGGAAGGGTCTCCCACTTATGGGAAATGGATTTCCGCTATTTTAAGCGCCGAAAATAAAAAAATGATGTGGGTTCCTCCAGGTTTTGCTCATGGCTTTCTGACTCTTTCAGAAGCAGTGGTTCACTATAAGGTAACAAAGGAATACAACAAAGATTCTGAAGGAGGATTAATTTGGAATGATGCTGATCTGGGAATTGATTGGGGAGTAAAAGATGTAAGTCTTTCCGAAAAGGATAAGACATGGCCCGGATTTGCTAATTTTGGAACCCCATTTACATACAGGAGTCAATGAATATGAATGTGTTTGTTACAGGTGGAACTGGATACATAGGAAGAATACTTGTGCCCATGTTAATCAAGAATGGATACAGTGTTACTTCACTGGATAGAGAATTTTTAAATTATGATGACGTAAAATCCGAATATGATAATCTTGGTTGCAAGACCATAAGGGACGATATCAGATATTTTGAACCTTCCTTACTTAAAGGTCATGACGCTGTTGTGGATCTTGCTGCCCTCTCCAATGATCCCATAGGAGATATTGATCCACTGAAAACATGGGATATCAACTATATAGGAAGAGCCAGAGTCGCACGACTGGCAAAGAAAATAGGAGTGGAAAGGTATATTGTATCGTCTTCCTGTAGCGTGTATGGATTCAGGGAAGATATTGCAAATGAGATGTCGCAGGTAAATCCATTAACTACATATGCACAGGCAAATGTCGCTATTGAGAATGATAACCTCAGATTGGGTGATTCTTCTTTCACTTCAGTGGCTCTAAGACTTGCCACTGCTTTTGGATATTCAAAAAGAATGAGGTTTGATATAGCCATAAACGCAATGACATTGAATGCCATAAAGAAGGGCAAAATAGGCTTAATGAGAGATGGCGAACAGTATAGGCCATTTGTACATGTTATAGACATATCAAGAGCTATTATCTCAGCTTTGGAAAGTGATAAAGAACTTGTAAATTCACAGATATTTAACGTTGGATCGGAAAGCTTGAATGTAAAACTGAACCAGCTTGCAGAAATAATAAAAATGAATGCCAATCCGGAATCTGTCATTGAATGGTACGGAGATCCTGATAAAAGATCTTACAGAGTGAACTTCGACAAAATTGAGAAGACTTTAAAATATCATACTGAAGTCACTATAGAGAAAGGGGTAAATGAGATTAAAGATATGTTGCAGAAAAATAATTTGGATGACTACCCTGAAACTCACACAGTTGAACAGTATAAGAAACTCTTGCTTACAGGCGGTCTCGATGGAAAACTTACACTTAACAAATCTGGAATAATTTTATGAGAATATTGTTATTCCTGATTTGAAGTTGAGTTTTACCTTGGTCTATGGGGAATTTGCAATGGCAACAAATGAAGAATATGATATTGCTATAATTGGAGCTGGGGTTTTAGGAGCCTCAATTGCCTATGAACTTTCTCTTATATTTAATGGAAAAATAGCAATACTTGAAAAAGAGAATTATGCGGGCTTACATTCCTCTACCAGAAACACCGGGGTTATCCACAGGCCATTTTATCTCGATTCGGTGAAGAAGAATATTTTTGCAAAATCTTCCCAGATTTCATATGAAATGTGGAAGTCTCTCTCCTTGAAATTTGATTTTCCATGGGTGGAAAAAGGGACACTCGAAATTGCCACAAGAGAAGAAGACACAAAAACCATTGATCAATATTATAAATGGGCAATGCTGAATGGAATGTCAGAAAGAGAAATTAAAGTTCTTAATGAAGAAGAATTGCAAAAATATGAACCTCTTGTGAGAGGATATGGAGGAATACTTAGCATTACTGACACTTGTGTAAATTTTGGCATGTTTACAGAGAAACTCATAGAATTG
The DNA here is from genome assembly GCA_021833045.1 of Thermoplasmata archaeon. Next base: position 1,026 of record JAKBGP010000056.1, on the reverse strand, counting down.
GCTAAATCAAATAATGTATCATTTTTGAACAATGTCAGAGTAACTGATTTAAAGGAATTTCCAGAAGGTGTGGTGATAAATTACACTGGGAATACGGGTAAAAAGACAATAAAGGCAAAATTTCTGATTAATGTGTCCGGTGGAGATGCATTAACATTAGCACACAAAATGCATATTGCAAAAAAATATGCTGTATTGCATTTCAGAGGAGATTACTGGGTCGTTGGAGAAAAATTCCCCAATAAAATTCGGAACAACATATATACCGTTCCAAAATATAAGAAATTCCCATTTCTCGATCCCCATTTTATTTTGAGATATGACGGAAGGAGGGAATTAGGACCGAATGCAGCTTTAGTTTCAACTCCATATGAATATACCGACCATCCACATTCAAGTTCACTTCTTTTGAAATTGATGGAAAGACCAATTATTCCAAAAATAAAATTATTAACAAATCCAGAATTCATTTCACTTGTGAGAAATGAATGGAAATCATCTCGTTCCATGGACGAAATGGCAGGAAGAGTAAAGATGTTTATACCGAGTTTAGAAACTTCATACATAACGGGAAGAGGTATGAGTGGAGTGAGAAATTCTCTTGTAGATTCAAATGGCTTTGTTTCAGAAGCAGTTTTAGAACAAACAGATCACACTATTCACATTTTGAATTATAACTCACCAGGAGCAACAGGTGCACCTGCTTTTTCACTCCATCTGCTTAATATCCTTCAAAAATCAGGAAAGCTCTCCTTCAAAAAAGACATGATGAATGAGAACTCATTATGGTCAAAGGAAATAAATATGTTGGAAAGCGTTTGAATATTCATAGAACGTGCTTACAAACTGAAAGAAAGATATTAGCGGATGATTTTTAATAATTAAAATTGAAAGTATAAATTCATTTTATGCCATACGAATAGAAATATAACGGAATAAAGCATATACCATGCATGAGGAGCAAAATATCTGTAATAGGTTCCGGAAATGTCGGGGCATCTGTAGCACAGTTCCTTTCTGTGAGAG
>JAKBGP010000055.1 GCA_021833045.1 Thermoplasmata archaeon | reverse complement strand
AAGGTTTAGAATGATTCCGGTGCTTTAATAATACAGTTTAAATGTCTAATTTTAATGGCTGTTGGTTAAATGGAAAAAACATTTGCAGACCTTTCAAAATATGTTAAGAGATCACCGCCTTTCTGGTTATTGATAACTGTCCTTCTAATCATATTTTTCCTTGAATTTTTGAATTCAAGAAGTCTTTTAATGTCTTTTTTCATGATACCGGTTACCGCGGTTATTACAATAACAATAGACCAGATATTCTCAAAATATTTTAAATCTCATCTCAATCTAAAGAAAAACCTCTTCCTCTTTGTGCTAACCTTCTTCATGTTCTTCATAATTTATATCATTCTTGACCTGATATTTCCTTTTTTTAGCACACAGAATATTGCCATTTCCCTTTCATTTGTTTCTTTCTTCAGATTTCTTGTGTTTTACGTCTACCTATCTGACAATGACAGGATCAACTATCTCAACTCTCTAAGCCTCACACTTTCATTTATACCATTTTTCCTGTTCTACGTTGATTATACAGTAATGGCTGAAGCCATCCTGTACAGTCTAATTTCAGCGTATCTTTCTTATTTCTTTGTTAACAGGGCAACATCTACTTTTAGAAGTGAGTTTCATGAGGAACCAAGACAGTTGATTAAATTCTTCCTTTATAGTGCAACAAGCAAGAAGTACTATGACGTTGGAGACAGATTCTTCAAAAGGATGTATTCAGAGCAGAGAACAGTTCCAGTGAATTTCATAAGAGTATTGAATGAAAAAGAAGAAAATGTTGTGACTATGGTGTTTCCATATATACATCCTGGACCATTTGGGTTGATTGGAACCAGTGATTTACCAGGAAGGTTGCAGGAGAGACTAACGGATCTAAATTCGGAATTCATGGTATTCCACACAAGTACAACAAACAATAACAACTGTTCAGGGAATGAGGACATAGATGCAATTGCGAACGCCATAAGGAATTCATGGAATGGGATTTCCCAGTCAAAGATGATGTCACGAATCGTATCGTTGAAATCTTCAGGAATAATCCTTGATGGAATGAGATTTGGCAACTTTGGTTTCCTCGCACTCAATCCTGACAAGGTAAATTTTGATGATATACTTCTCACTGAAGGGGAAAAATTATGGAATTATATTGAAAAAGAATTCAATCTTCATTTCTCAATTCTGGACGGACAGAACAATTTTTCAAAAGGAGCAAAGGAGATAACTGATACCAATCCATATTTCAGATCTTCCTCAAAACTGGTTTCAAGAATGAATGACAAGTACAGAGGAAAAGCAGGTTATTCTAGGAGCGTCTTGAATTTGAATTCTCTCGGAAAAATGGGAATACAGGCAATTGTATTTGATTATGGAGATAAGAAAAATGCAATTCTCCTTACAGATTCTAACAATATAACTGGAGACCTTATGAAGGAAATAAGGGAAGGAGCAAAGCATATGGTCGATTACATTGCCATATATACTACTGACAATCACATTGTGAATCAGGGATCACTAGATATGAATCCACTGGGTGAGAAAGACGATGTTGAAAGGATAAAAAATGTGGCAATTAAAGCTATTGAGGATGCAATTGACCATATTCAGGATGTATCGTTCGTATATGGGCACGTAGATGTAAATGTAAAAATGGGGAGTGAAGATTCATACAGAACACTCATGAATACTGTTTTTGCATCCCTTAGGAAGGCAAAATATTATGCAGCATTTAGTGTTTCATTGACATTCCTAATTCCATTCATCCTTTCCATAACTGGATTCATTTACAAAATTCCCTTTATAAGATGACTGTCTTCTGAGGTATAGATCAAGCAGGGAGAGTGCTGTCACACATTTAACCACCGGGACAGCCCTTATTGCTATGCAAGGATCATGCCTCCCCTGAACTCTTACGGTTGTATTATTCCAGTTTTTTATATCTACCGTTTCCTGTTCTTTTCTAATGGAAGAAGTGGGCTTGAATACAGTTCTAAATTCAATATCGTTTCCATAGGTTATTCCTCCAAGAATTCCACCGTTGTGATTTGACAGTGCCTTTACTTTTTCATCCTTCATACGGAACAAATCATTGGATGTGCTTCCATTCATCCTTCCTAACTGGAATCCATCACCAAATTCAATGCCCTTAACTCCTGGGACAGAGAACATTAAGTGTGATATGACCGACTCTACAGAATCAAAAAATGGTTCACCAATTCCAGCAGGAACATTTTTCACAACAGTCTTTACAATGCCACCGGTACTATCACCCTGGGACTGTAAGTGTCTAATAAGTTCATCAGCCTTATCATCAGATACGGAATCCGGAATCCTTGACTTGGTTCCATAGACTTCCAAATCATCATAGAACCTGTCTTCCTTAATTCTTATATCTCCCATGCTCTGTAAATAGGATGAAATCTGGATGTCTTTTTCAGCAAGTAACTGGATTGCTATGGATCCTGCTGCAACCAGTGGTGCAGTCATTCTTCCTGAAAGAAAACCTCCGCCTGAATAATTTCTGAATGGTCCATACTTGAGAAACAGACTCAGATCTCCATGTCCTGGCCTGGGCCTTTCCCTTAACTCATCATAATGTCTTTCAATGACATCTTTGTTTCTTATAAGCATGGTAATTGGCCCTCCATCCGTGTAACTGTTATTAATTCCCGAAATAAACTCCACATTATCTGTTTCCTTTCTCTGGGTGGTAAGTGAACTCTGTCCAGGAGCCCTTCTTGTCATCCACAGATTAACAACATTCTCATCCACTTTGAAACCTGCGGGTATACCATCAAGAATGCAGCCTACTGAGGAACCATGGGAAGATCCAAATATTGAAATGGAAATTCTGTCCTTAAATGTAAAACTCATTAAGGAATGAAATACATATAATCATAATAGACTTTTCACGGGTATCTAGGAGAGATAAACCCGCATCCTCAATTATTAGGGAGCCTTTTTCCCTCGACGGTTGAAATGAGCATCTCAAGTATCTTACCTCTTATTATTGATGGATCAATGGTGTTAAACTCTCCCTTTATTAGAATCACATATGTATTTAGAGTTGTTTCATCAATTGCCAGAAAAGGTTCGTTTTTTAACTCTGACATCTGTTTGAGGTTTTTCAGTATATCATCCTTCACAAGTTCAAACTTCAAATATTTTGGAATTTCATATCTCACCTGTACAACTGGTGTTTTTGAAGTAATTCTATAGGCACCCTGTGTTAGGACATTATTCGCTATCTTTACTACTTCTCCTCCGTCTGTAACCAGAGTAGTATAATTTATGCTGATATCCTTTACCTTCCCAACAAATCCGTTGTTATAAAGGAAATCGCTCGAAAAATATTTTGGGGCTACCACTGCAAAGGATATGCTAAATTGCCAGGCATGGATCCAGACCCTGTCACCTATCTTAAAGGGACGGGTGAGGATAAGAAGTAACCCTGCAAACTGATTAGCAAGAACACTCTGAGATGCAAGACCAATAACTGCAGCAAGGAACGTGCTTCCAAGTATGATTGATGAAATATCGATTCCGAAAGAAGCAATTACTGCCAGTGCTATTATGAAATATCCCACCATACGGACCATGAATACTATGGGGTGCAGTGTTGCCTCATCCATGAACCTTCCAAGGACCCTTCTTATGTATGTGAGCACAATTCTAATAACAACATAGGAAATTATTGCTATAATCGCAGCATCAATGAACTTTGAATAAGCTGGAGGTATTATTTTCAATATTTGAGTTACAACAAAAACAACAATAAGAAGACCAGCAAGCAGGACGATTAGTGATCCCAGTGCAAGGAAACGGTCTTTTTGCTTCTTATTATCCATCGCTGATTAATGCTTTTTTCCGTTAAATACTTTTTAATGAAGAGTAATTTGTTAAAACACCCATATGAGTCCTCAATTGTGACAAACGAATATAAAGTAGTCAGGCTGTTTCTGGAAAGTATAACTTGGTCTTTCCATTCACAAATGGTCTTACTATGGTACCAACTTTAAGGCTATGGTAACCCATTACATGAATTATAACATTATTTTCACCACATATTCTGACTGCATCCGGATGAATAATTCCACCCTTAATAGAATATTTTGTTGCCTCTTCATAGTCCATTTCACCAATGGGTGATATTGAACTGATCAGCCTTGGATCAGTTCTATAGATCCCATCAACATCCTTGAATAAAATAAGCTTATCTGCTCCGAATTTGACTGCAAGGACTGAAGCCACATAGTCACTGCTATTTCTTCCAGCTATTGCAACCTTTCCAAATTCATCAAGTCCATAGAATCCAGTGGTTATTATTGTTTTTTTGCCGAGATATTCTTCTAATTTTTCATTTCGAAGTTGTATGGATCTATCGAGATCAATTTTATTCACATCATCTACTCTCCTGATTAATATTCCAGTTTCTATGGAATCCATGTAAATCGCATCATAATGATCTTCCAAATATATCGTGCAGACAGCTCCGGAGATCTGCTCTCCAAGTGATACATAAAAATCAATGTTGCATTCATCTACTTTTTTTGTGAAATCTCCTACGCCTGAAAATCTCATCAATGACAGTATCCTGTTAAATATGAAATCTTCCGTTTCAAGATTCCTCTTAGACAGCTCTTTTGAATATCTCCTAATAAGAGCCTCGACGTATTCTGATCTATGCAGACTGTAATAGGCACCATACAATGCATCAGTCACTCCCTTGAAAGCACTCACAACTATTACATTAAATGGCCAGATCTTTGATATTTTATCAAGCTGACCCAGAGAATCTATGTCTGTAAGACAAGATCCTCCAACTTTCATGACACTAACACTCAAGAAATTGCCCCCCTCATCTTTGACACTATCTCAGCATTGAGAATTGAGGCACCTGCTGCCCCTCTTACCAGATTGTTAACCAGAATTATTAGAGATATATATTTCCCAGAAACTCTTATCCTGCCGACCTTTACCTGCATTTCCTTCAGGACATCATCCGAATTGGAATCAAGAAGCGGTTGAGGTCTATCATTACCCGGGACAAACATGATACTCTCTTTAGGAAGAGTTGGAAAATGTCCTTTCAGGGAACCATTTCCATAGTTTTTGATTTTATTCAGCACCAGTTTCTCATCAACATCTTCCCTCACCTCTACAGTGGCTGAGATTATATGACCAATCTTAACTGGAACCCTTGTCGCCGTAGCACTTATGTTTAAGGATGATTCATGCATCTTACCATTACTGATCTTCCCAAAAATCTTCTTCGTTTCTTTTTCTAGCTTCCCTTCTTCTCCATTTATGAAAGGAATTACATTACCGAGTATGTCCATAGAAGGAATACCCGGATAACCCGCCCCACTGATTGATTGAAGAGTAGTTACGGTTAAATGCTGTGGCATCAGATCAAAAATTGGATCAATTCCAAGACTCAATCCGATTGTACTGCAGTTTCCGTTAGCAACTATAAATCCATCATCTTCATTTATCATATTCAGGTGGTCACTGTTTATCTCTGGAACTACCAGGGGAATAGCTTCATTCAGTCTGTTAGCAGAAGCATTGGTAAAAACCCACTGACCATGTTTTGAAAGTTCTAGCTCAATCGGACCAGCATTCAGATCACTGATTGCACTGAACACTATATCATGTTTTGCATTAACTATATTCTCAACGGTAGAATCCTTAACCGTCAGTTCATTAGATTCTATGGATCCTGCTTTCATCAATAATCCAGCGGAATTCTTTGAAGCATAAATGCCATCTACCCTAAACCATGGATGATTTTCAAGAAGTTTAAGAAAAGTCTCACCAACCAGACCGGTACATCCCAACACACCAACACTGAGTTTATCCATTCTAAAACCTCTGATAGGAACAACATTCTGGATGAAAATTACCTACAGTAATATCTACCACATTAGAATGTAACAACCTTTTAATTTTTCTGCTTTCTCTGTAATATCTATCTAAATTAATGAAGGTCTTCTGTTCCATTTGTACATGGATTTTTCTTCTATATTTCTTATTTTTCTCATAACTTATGATTACAGGTAATTCTATAATCTATAAATTCATCTATATATAAGTAAAACTTTAATTCACCCAGTGGATGTGATTTAATGAAAGATGAGTTTAAAATAATAACAAGGGAAAAGAAAACCTTCGAAAATGGACTATCAGAGATAATAGCAATCGAATTTAGGGAACCGACCATGATCAAATTCGAATCGGATGAACCACTAAAGGATGGTGAATTGCTTGAGGTAAGGGGGAGTTATGTTTATCATAATGGCATTCAAATTGGAAAAATTAAGATCATGAAATCTGCGAATGATGTGAAAGCAAACCATAATTTTGACATAAAATATACAGGAGGATACTCGCTCGATGGTACGACAATATTTCTGGATGAGCATTTTCCGGAGGAAATTGAAGTGGAGAATAAAAAAATCAACACAATGCTAACCATAGGCTATCACCATGAACTGCCAGAAAAGTGGTTATCCGATGAAAAATTTGAATATCCTTATGCTCATGAAAAGGCCACAGGGATAGAGAAAGAATTTGTAGAATCACTTGGTGTTACATGGAAAGGATACTGTTCAGTTGTGGACAGAAATCTAAGAAACGTATATTCAAAAACACTGGAAAAATCTCCACCATCACTGGACCTTGCTCCCTACCTTTACTGCAGGGATAAGGAAGCACTGAATGAAATCAGGAAGAGTTCTCCAGAATAGAGGTTTTACTCAGAGGTTTTAACTTCATTATGCAGGAAGACGAACCTTGTCTGATTGAAGCTTCTTGCAATTTCAAGATCCTCAAGTCGTTCTCTTTTCATCTTTCTTCTTATCCTGTTTACCGTAATTTTCATGTCCCTGAAGTAGTGGTTTATGTTAAAATAAACCTCAGCTTCAGTTATCTTTATGGGACATTCACCAGTGTAGTTCAATGTTCCCATAGGATCCTCCGGATTAATAACCACCATTGCAGATCGTCCTATGAAATACCTGTGAATGATACCTCCTCTTATAATTCTGTAGGCTTCCTTTGCATTTACCCTGGAATAAGCCTTCCCTGCAAAGCCGAGATATGACTGAAAATTCTTGTTTGACTGCCCGGTACCAAACACAATGTTTTCGGTCTCACCATTAATTATCCTTCCCATCGCTCCAAGTACTTCAGAGTATGCAAAGAGTGAAATAATGGAAGTGTTTGGTAACCCATTTCTTATATTTATTGATATATCTCTGTACATGCTTTTCTTTACAACATCTTCAAAAAAATCCGACATATTCAATTCTAAGACGATCTCTCTAAGCGAAAACTGTTATTAATCTCTTTCCTGTTTTTGCATCAAGTCTACTTACACCTGGAAGTTAAAGATATGTTGATTTTGAAAATAGAAACAGTAATAACTTTATTGAATATTATGAAACGATGAAAGGAATAATCCTTCACGGAGGCACCGGGACAAGACTCAGGCCACTCACATACTCCGATGTTAAACAGCTGCTTACAATTGCTGGAAAACCCACCAGTGAATACGGTCTTTTACAGATGGTTGACATTGGGATTAAAGATATAGGAATAGTCATAGGCAAAATAGGAGGAGAAGAGGTTAAAAAGTATTATGGGGACGGATCGAAATGGAACTCATCTATCGAGTACGTTTTTCAGGAAAAACCACTTGGTATTGCTCACGCCATATCTCTGTGCAGGAATTTAACCAAGGATGATGACTTTCTTGTTTACCTTGGGGATAATGTGATTCAGGATGATCTCAGTGAATCATACGAGAAATTTCAAAAGGAGAAATATGACGCATTTCTTATTCTAGTAGAGGTCAAGGACCCATCCAAGTATGGTGTAGCAGAAGTAAATGGAAATCTAATTACCAATTTAAGGGAAAAGCCAAAGGATTCAAAGAGCAATCTTGCTGTTACTGGAATTTACTTTCTGAGAAGCTCTGTTTACAAATATATTGAAAAGCTGGTACCATCAGCCAGAGGCGAATATGAAATAATGGAAGCAATGCAATCAATGATCCTAGATGGAAAGAAAATAGGATACAAAATCATAAAGGGGTGGTTCAAGGACACTGGAACAGTGGAAGATTTCATTGACTGTAATATGCTCGTTCTGGAAAGTATAAAGGGTAACAATGACAGGGAAAACCAGAATATCAAGGGCAGAGTTGAAATGGGTTCAAATCTGATAATTGACTCTGAAACAAAAATACTCGGACCATGTTATATAGGAAACAACGTGAACATAACCAATTCTTTCATTGGTCCATATACAAGTATAGGAGACGGTTGCTCAATAAAGGGAATTGATATAGAGAATTCAATAATTATGGAAAATTGTAGGGTAGAGTTTGAGGATGGTAGAATAATTTATGAAAGCATAATTGGTCCCTCATGTTCAATCAAATCAGGAAATTCCAAGACAAAAAGAACAAAATTGGTACTTGGACGTGACTCAAAGGTGGAACTCTAAATGAAAGTATTAATAACAGGATCTACAGGCCAGCTTGGCTCGGAAATGGTGAAACTGTTTGACGATGTTGTATCTTCAGAGAGAAAGTTACTGAACCTTGAAAATCCATCTAAAGTTTATGAGATCCTTGATAGAATCAAACCGGCAATGATCATAAATTGTGCAGCTATGACAGATGTGGATGCTTGCCAGACTAACAGGGAAAGGGCTTACAACATAAATGCAGCATCTCCTTCGGTAATGGCAACGTATGCAATTAAAAATAACATAAGATTCATTCATTTCTCAACGGACTTTGTCTTTAACGGTGAGGCAGGAAATTATTCTGAAGATTCTGTACCTGATCCAATAAATTATTATGGAATGAGCAAAATAATGGGGGACATGGCAGTTGAATCTGTACCCAATCATCTCATAGTTAGAACATCTGGTGTTTATGGTGTTAAGAACAACTTTCCAGTTGTGGTTTATAAAAGGCTAAGGGATGGAAAGGAGGTGAGGGTGATAGATTCATACTACTCACCAATACACTCTAAAAATTTGGCCAGGGCAGCATCTGAACTAATTAAAAGCAACTTCAGTGGTAGGATAAACATAAGTGGTGAACGCATTTCAAGAAAAGATTTTGCACTCAGAATTGCTGATTTTTTCAGACTGGATTCTTCAAAAATTATAGAAAGTCAGGAATTTTCGGGGCAAATTGCCAGGAGACCTAGAGATTCGTCTCTGAATATTGATGAGGCAAGATCTGTTCTGAAATGGGATTTTTATAGCGTGAAGGCCAATCTTTCCCAGATGGATGTGAAGAATCTATCTCTTTAGCATTCCATAATTTGTTTGGTTATGGAACAAATTAATTACATTAAATCTAAATAGAGTTTTAAGCTATATAAAAAATGATATATTTTCTATATACCTCTATATATGTTTCTTTAAATACTAATAATTTTTAAATATTGGTTTGTAATTGCATAAAATGGTAAATTACCACTTCCTGAAGAAACTCATGGTCATAGGGGAAAGGCAATCTTTAATCAACATGGAAAAGTATCTTTCTCTGGCTAGTGAAAACTCAAAAATGCTTATGGAAATCTTTGAAAAGCCAGAATCTGAAATTCAAAGTATGGTGAATAAAATTGGACAAAACGAAAAGGATGCAGATGAAATTACATTGAATTTAAAAAGAGATATAACTTCAGGAGCAATTGGTTCAACACTGATGGACAATTTTTTAACACTTATAGAAAAGTTCGATGACATAATTGATAAGACATACTGGATTGCCAGAGAAATGTCCAGGGCAAAGGATAGTTTTATAGCAAACGGGTTCCATATGGAGCCAATAAAGGGATTTTATGCCAGTTTCATTAACATTCTGGAGATCAATCTTGAAGCCATAGAAAAAGTAAACAGGATGCTTGAAGTGGCAGATATTGACCAGGTTAAGGAAGTCAGGGGAAATATCCAGGATATGGAGGAAAAAGTGGATGAAATCAAAGATGGAATCATAGATAGGCTTTACAGGACATCAGAAAGTATTTCATACCTGATGTTTAATCACATCAACTCTATAGTACACACCCTTGATGACCTTCTTGATAACTGTGAGGATATATCTGATCTTGTTCTCAACACAATGCTTTCAGTATCCAGATGATTTCACTTTATATTGCAATCGCTCTTATTGGCATATTGAGCGCGGTCGTTTCAGGCAACAATATTTCTGCGGCTGTAGGCACTATAGTCGGCTCCCGAATTGTATCAAGACATTTTGGGCTTACACTTGGGGCAACAGGTTTTTCTCTTGGTCTGATCATAGAGGGAAGATTTCTCTCAAACTCATTATTCCTCATAATGCCTGAAAAAAGCAATCTGATACTCATAGTACTTGGAGTATCAATTATAATGTTCATTATTGCAACTTTAGCTAGAATACCGCTTTCTCTCATAATGGCAATAGTTGGTACATCCATTGGAATAGGACTGAGAACAGGGTATAATTATGATTCCCTGTATGTAATAATGATAATTGCTCTCTGGATCGTGGCTCCTATTCTCGCCATATTATCCTCATATTTTCTAAATCTTAATCTGAGCAAGATAGGCGTAAAGAATGTATGGGCTACAGCAAGATTCTATAAACTATTTCTTGTAACTATCTCGTTCCTAACAGCTTTTACTCTAGGGGCAAACACTTTTGGCCTTCTCGCCTCACTTGAAAGGTCATCATACTTAACCATCCCCACAATGATAATTGCAATATTTCTAGGAGCTGCATTCATGAGCAGCGGAGTTATCCGAAGGATTTCGCAGGATATGTATGGCATGAGATACCAGAATGCAACCGTATCGCTTCTCGTATCAAGCATTCTGGTGGAGGGTGCCACATTTTTCGCACTGCCGCTTCCAAGTACTCAAACACTCACATCAAGTGTCTTCGGGACAGGTCTTTCTTATAAAACGAAGGCAATGCAGATAAGACCATTTTTGATCATTGTAATCATGTGGGTCGTATCACCACTTCTTGGCATGGCTCTGGGATATCTGATTGCATAGTAAATCCAATAAATCTTTG
>JAKBGP010000054.1 GCA_021833045.1 Thermoplasmata archaeon | reverse complement strand
GCTGTGGAGCAGTGCCCGAAAGGGATAATGAATAGTCTCCTTCCCCTGGCAGGGGAATGTCAATCAGCCAATCGTTGCGGTTCGATGAATCCATGCCCACGGGCATGAGGGAGACCAGCAGCAAGCCCATTCCGTCAGGGAGGGGTAGTAGACCTGGAAATACTTAAGAGATAAAATATATGGTTGAAATGTTCTGAACAATATAATAAAAATTATATCACTTAATTGTATGCATTTCCGTAATGACTCAACTTGAAAATAAAAATTCACAAAGAAAACTAGGTTCATTCAAAGGAAGATCGATGTACCTCAATGCATTGCTTGCGGTAAGTTTTATTTTTCTTCTCATAGGAATTCTGTTTTATGTATCCTGGTCAATCCTTTATGGGACATGGCTGGATCCAGGACTTTATTCGTTTGTAGTTCCCATGATTGTTTTTGGAATCATTGGCATTTTTTATGTATATGTATGGGAAAATCCGTGATATATTACCCTTAATGAATAATATCAGGTTCCACTCTCATATTGTTGCTCTACAAATTCGATAATTCCCAACCTGAAGCGAGGATGCTTACTTTATTCATTCTTCCATTTGTGTAAAGAAACATTTCAGATTCTGGTGAGCTTTTTCCACCTCCAAGAGATTCAAAGTTGCTGTAACCATGTTTTTGTGGTGAGATCCCAAACTCCTTAAGAGAATCCCACATCTTATTTCTGAAAATTGCAACATATGCTGAATTGTTAATGATACTGTTTAAAGGTGGCTGCTTGAAATCCTCCACGTCCTGAGTTATGATCATAATTGAGGCATTATAATGCCTTGATACCCTGTATAGATAAGACATTTTATTTTTGCTCTCCTGATCTCTTATGAATAAGTGTGCTTCATCCACAAGAATCATTTTCCTTTTGAAATTGTCACCAATAATATATTCTTCCATTTGCCTGAGATAATTATCTCCATAGCCTGTTAAAATCTTTATTTCAGGTAAAATATCCATTCCAGCCCCCATCCTGTCTGCGAATGAGATGGATGAGAACTCATCCTGTGGATCAATTATCATGACATTTTCAACCGTTCCAGAAATGATGTGACGCCAAAGCACAAGCCTTGAGAAGAATGTCTTCCCGGAGCCGGTCTCTCCAAGAATGATCATATTGTATGAATCGCCTGAAAATATATCCATATGGACAGGCATTCCTGTCATTGAATTCTTCCCAATTATTATCCCATTTGTTTTCACTTTTGTTCCAAGAAAAGAGATAAGTGAAGCAACATTTCCTGATAGCATTGGGTAATGAAACGAAGAAAAATTCATGGAAAATAATTTCTCTATGGTTTTCCGATCATTCACAATTTGTGTCTCAAGGGAGAAATGCTCGGTCAATGATTTTGTGTGGATTAATTTATCTGTAAGTTCGTAAGGAGCATCTGCCTTTATGATAATAAACATAGACGTGTCAATTATTTCATTTTCATCTGTTTTTTTAAGAATGTTAGCTGATTCCTCCATATTTTTGAATGAATTTTTGAGCGTAACTTTTTTTTCATTTTGAAACTTTGAAGACGCCAATATGCTAGAAATCTGCCTTTTTATTACAAGCCTATTCTGTGAGTCCATCATCCTGAAGTCGTTTACAAAAAGGACATCGCCCCTAATTCTTCTTACAATGTCTGATAACTGGAAATATTTTCCACCCTTTATGTTTTTTAATGCAAGCACACAGTAGTGAAATTTTCCAGAGATATATTTTCCATTTAATTTCAGATCCTTTTCCCCGAAAAAGAATCCCATAGAATTCAGTAACGATTTACTGCTCTCTTCCATATTAATTCCGATTCTTGAAACAGATTCCTTTATCTTGCAAATTGAAAGTTCGTCTATATTTTTCAATTTAATAACACTTGAAAAATTATTTCTTTCCGGAAAGGTTGATTCGATGAAATTTATATAATCTGCATGTGCAACAGATATTGGTTTCATGGATGAATTGATATTATCTGGATATGCCAGGACTGTAAAGTTTATACCAATATAACTGCATAAAGATGTTAAATTTGTCAGATTTCTCAATGCCTGCTCCTTGCTGTCTTCCCATGAGAAATCAGAACTGATACGAAAGAAATGTGTTGAATCATTTTCCGTCTTTTTCAGATTCAGCACTCCTGTCCTTGAATGAAAATAAATTAAAGCCAATGCTAATAAAATAACAAGAACTAATGCCTCAAATTCCAGACCTGAATAGAAAATAATGAATATGGCAGATAATGCAAACACAATGATTGCTTTTTTTCTGTCATTGGATCTTGATGTGGGAAAAATATTTTCTAATGGTTTTAACAACTCAGTGATCAAAACTGGATCCCCCATTCATCTCTGTTACCAGTCTCCCCATCTCCCCCTCAGGAAATGTGTTCTTTAACTGCTTCATAGTGTTCTGTAATGGAACCGACAGGGGGCCCGTGTTAAGTGATAGTGCGCTTGACATGTTCTTCCTTTCGAATTCTATTAAAAATGGCAAGGAAGAGAATCTTGTGCCTGCAATTCTATATGATCCATACGAAAGAAATGCAGGAAAAGAGGATATCAGTATTATGATACCCAACTGCTGGAAGAAATCTCCACTAAGGTTGATATAAACATATATCATTATAAGGATTGGTAATGGCAGAAAAGCCGCCTCAAGAAACACTATCCACAATTTGATAAGAATGCCCCTTCCCTTCACATTGAATGATAAGACCGATAGAAGAGGGAGGAAGAGAAACAACATAATAAGAATCCCCTCCCTGAGCATCAGAGACAGCGTTATTCCTATGGCCCCGATTGTGTAGATACTTGAAAAAAATATTTCAGAGTATGCCTGATTTCCTGAAGGGCCCATACTTGAAAGCACATAAACATCGGAAAAATAATAGCTCCAACCAGAAGACATGGATAGAATCCCATCTGATGCGCTGAGAGAAACTATCAACATAAACTTCATTACATAAACGGAAAATGCAAGTAGAAATAACCCAACTGATGCATTTTCCAGAATGTGCTTATTTTCCTTTTCCATTCCCATTAGAATAGCAATGCCAGAATATGCCAGAGAAATTGATATCAACACCGGCACAAGATCAAAAAGATCATTTTCCAGTTTCCTCAAATTCCCGTTAAATAAATGCCAGATCAAATAAGACTGTGGGTTTTTTAATCCCTGATCTATAGCCATGCTCCATAAAAATTGAGAGAGAAAGAGTTCCATGGAAAGTAATGCCTTTCCAAGAGCAGAAATAATATCTGAAGATAGCATCAGTTTCCTGTTATTATGAAATTGAATGCCCCATATATCACTCCAGTTACTGCAAGTATATAGATCGCTGTCCCTATTGCAGCCGATTTCGCCCTGTGGTAAGATGCATATTTTTTGTTTTCATCAGTGCTGAAAAACCCCATTGCTATGGGAATCCATAGAAGTGCTATCAAAACGCTTGAGGCGGAAACTACAATGTATAATCCTCTATCAAGAATACTGTTTGTCTGGCTGTATTGAGTAAAATCTGTTACAGTGGTAAATATTGCTTCTTTTAGCATCATTGCACGGTAAGATAAAGATTTAAAAACGTTTCCCTTGTGTGCCATTATTGTAGTTTATCGTAAATCTTGGCTTCCTCCTTTACTTTGGAAAGAATATCTTTTCTTCTTGCACTCCTACCCTCTGCTTCCTTGAACCTGTTCTTGGAACTTTCATCTTCAAGGAGGAGACCGGGTATCGAGGAGGGTCTTCCATCCTGATCAATTCCAACATAAGTAAGGTAAGCTTTTGTCGCAAATCTGCTTTTGCCCGTATTTGGATCCTGAGATAGAACATCTACTTCAATTTCCATTGTGGTATTGGTAACATAATTTATCCTGGCCTCAAGTTTAACGATGTACCCAATGTGAATTGGGGCTAAGAAGAATATACTGTCAATGCTGCCCGTTACTGTTCTCTGTCTGCAGTGCTTAAAGGCCACTATGGATGCTATATTGTCAATCCATTCCATCAGTCGACCCCCATAAAGTGAATTAAAGACGTTTGTGTCCGGAGGTAAAACAAGTTTTTCCGTCACGGTTTTGCTGTCTTTCCAGCTTTTCATGTTCCTGTTGGATTCCATATTACCTTATGAGATGAAGCAATATAAATTTGAACCGAAGTTATGCATAAAATACTATTATGAAATACCTAACAGTCAGATGAACAGTGAAAATTTTAAGAAAATGGCAGCCCAGAAAGCAGTTGAAAAGCTCCATGGGAAGAAGATTGTTGGAATTGGAACGGGTTCCACTGTAAAATATTTGATCGATGAGATCGGAGCGGACAAAAAACTTTTTCAAGACACTCTTTTCGTTCCTACCTCCAATGATAGTGAGAAAAAATTGATACAGTACGGACTTAAAGTTACGCATGAATTCGCAGGTTTGATTGACATTACAGTAGATGGATGTGATGAGATAGACCCTGAAGGAAGACTCATAAAAGGTGGTGGAGGTGCCCTCACCAGGGAAAAAATGGTTGCATACAACAGTAGAAATGTTGTTATAATTGCAGATTCAACTAAATCAGTGAATAAGTTAGGAAATTTTGGAGTGCCTGTCGAAATACTTCCATTTCTTTGGAAAAATACTGTTGAGAGGCTGAATGAGTTTTACAGGACTGAGATTAATGGGGGCCTTGAAGCAAAGACAGATAATGGCAATCTGGTTGCAATTGTCAGGACAGGGGATATGGACGATCCAGAAAAAGTTTTCAACTTAATAAAAAATGTCCCCGGTGTCGTGGAAGTTGGTATATTTCTTAATTTGACCAATTCCTCGATAATCTGCGGAATGGACGGATGTTCTGTAAAAGATTATCCTCTCAATAAAAGATGAATTTTATTGATTGAATGAAGCTTCCCTTTTTTCCAGAAATGCTCTCACGCCTTCTTTCTGATCCTCTGTTCCGAAGATTCTCCCAAAGTATTCCATCTCCAGATAGAAATTATCATCGTGTTTGGTCCTTATGAGTTCTTTGATATATCCGAGAGCTTCTGCCGGAAGTTTTTCATACTGTTTGGCAACATCCATCCCCCTCTGATAGTAATTTTCCGTTATCTCGTTGAGTATTCCAATCTGTTTTGCAACCTCAGCGCTAAATTTCTTTCCTGTGGTGGCTAGTTCAAAGGCCATTGTCTCCCCTACAAGATGGCGTAACCTCTGTGTGCCGCCAAATCCCGGAAGTATCCCCAGTGTTATTTCTGGAAGTCCCATAATTGTTGATGGATGGGCAATTCTGTAATCACATGCAATTGCGAGTTCCATGCCTCCGCCAAGCGCAAACCCATGAATTGCTGCTATAACCGGCATTTTTCTTTCAGCAATGAAATTCATCACGTCATGACCTCTTCTGGAGAATTCATATGCCTTCTGAGGTTGAAGATCAATAAACCCATTGATGTTTGCGCCTGCACTGAATGCTCTGTTCATTCCAGAAATCAGACCTATCTTACCCTCATCTTTCAGGGTCTCTTCGATTTCCTCCAGAACTTCCACTGTGAGAGGATTCATAAGATTCTTGCAGTTTATCTGAATATCAGCTACCTTTCCAGAATGTTGAACCTTAATATTTTCCATTATTTCACCTGTAAATATAGAATCCTTCTGATGATTTTCTTCCGAGCTTTCCTGC
Source organism: Thermoplasmata archaeon (assembly GCA_021833045.1). The sequence goes on along the minus strand of JAKBGP010000054.1, from coordinate 5,410 downwards.
AGTCACCATATTCTTGAGAGTGATTGGTGGCTTGAATCTTGGATCCCCATAATCCCGGTAAAGAACCTCCAGAACATCATAACACACATCAAGCCCTACAAAATCTGCCAGTTCAAGGGGGCCCATGGGATGATTCATTCCTAGCCTGAAAGTTTTATCGATATCAGCAGCTGAAGCAACACCCTGTTCAAATGTCAATATTGCTTCCCTTATGAGAGGCATGAGTATCCTGTTTGAAACGAAACCAGGGAAATCTTTTGAAAAAACTGGATCTTTTCCTATTTCTATCATTACCTTCTCTATTGTTTCCAGGACTCTGCCATCCGTTCTTTCTGATGTTATGATTTCAACTAGTTTCATCACCGGAACAGGATTAAAAAAATGCGTTCCCAGAAATCTCTCCTTGCCATTGACATACTGGGAAAGAGTGTTGATGGAAATGGAAGAAGTGTTTGTGCCGATAATGGCCTGCGGATCGGCATACTTGCTTATTATCTCCAGAGTTTCCTTCTTTATCTCAATCTTCTCAAAAACAGCCTCGATAATGATCTTGCTATTTTTTATGTCCTCAATGCTTGAACTGTATTTTATTCTCCCGATGATTGATTCTATACTATCCTTCAGGAGGCCTTTCCTGTTCAATCTTGAAAGCGATTCCTTTATGTTTGATTCTGCAGACTCCAGCACATTCCTGTTGATGTCTATCAGGATCACATCGTGGCCTGACTGCGCAAATACCTGACCTATACCTCTTCCCATTGTTCCTGCTCCAACTACGCTTACATTCATTCTACCACCTCTAAAGACATACTGTGTCCTCCTCCTCCACCATGGCAGAGCGTAGCTATGCCATTGCTCATTTTTCTTGCTCTCAGTGCGTGAAGAAGTGTGACAACTATCCTTGAACCACTATTACCAAGAGGATGGCCCATTGCAATGGCCCCTCCGTTAACATTAAACCTGTCATTATCGACTCCGAGCATGTCTCTCACAAGAAGTGAGGCAGCTGCAAATGCTTCATTATGCTCGACCAGATCGAAATCCTCAATCTTCATATTCTTTTTATCCAATAGTGCCCTGGTTGAGTGTACAGGAGCCTCTACAAATTCCCTTGGATCCATTGATGCAGATGTAAAACCTGTAATTTTACCAATAGGCCTTAGATTATGTTCTTTAACGGCTTTCTCTGAAGCAAGAACGAGGGCGGATGCACCATCTGATATCTGTGAAGAATTTCCTGCAGTATGCAATCCATTCTCACCGAAGGATGGTTTAAGTTTTGAAAGAACATCCATGCTTGTTTTCCTTACACCCTCATCAATTTTGAGTTCCGGAAGTTCTATTATCTCGTTTCTGAAGGAACCCTTCTCTGTTGCCTTCAGTGCCCTTTCCTGACTCTGAAATGAAAATTCATCCAGATATTCCCTTTTCATGTTAAATTTCTTCGCAGTTATATCGGAATAATATCCCATTGCCATTCCATAGAATGCGTCCTGAAGCCCATCATGAAACATTGAATCTATCATCTTCTCTTGTGAATTAAACATCTGTTTCACTCCCCATCTGAGTGAACTTGATAGGAGAAATGGGGCCATACTCATATTCTCTGCACCCCCTGCTACAATTATATCTTTTTCTCCAAGCATAATTTCCCTTGATGCGTTCTCCAGTGCGAGCATTCCAGAAGCACATACAACATTAACCGTATTCTTGGTAACTGTATATGGAAGTCCTGCAAAGGATGCACATTGTCCAGCTGGATTCTGGCCATTTCCAGCCTGTATTACATTTCCCATTAGAACTTCTTGAATGTCTTCTCCTTTCAACCCGGAAGAATCCACTGCTGCTTTTATTGCGTAACCTCCAAGACGTGTGGCGTTAATGTCTCTAAGTGATTTGCCAAATTTTCCAATTGGTGTTCTTTTTGCAGAGATGATATAAACATCTGCGTTCGACATGATCACCTGTATTATCTCTGCCTTAAAAGTTTTTTAAGGATTTATATCCAATTATAATTATTTTGTCAGTAAGGAAAATTATAGCAATCGAAATGAATGAAACAATATTATTGGATTACGAAATTAATAATATTTTGGCAAGAAAGCCAATGAATTTGCGATGCAGAAGATGTCAACCAAGTTCCACATTGTTGTCCTTGCGGCTTATCCAATCACTGTAACTCCCGAGATAGAGGAGGGGATTTTTCCCAAGCATCTTTAGAACTGCAAAGGTAACACATGAAGTAACGCCGGAACCACAATAAAGAATTGTATCGTTTTCAGCTAATTTCAGAATATCCCTTAACTCCTCATCACTCTTCAGATATGAACCATTAATGAGATTCTGGAATGGTATGTTTATTGAGCCCGGTATTCTGCCTGGGATCCTGTCTATGGGCTCTGATCTCCCAAGGAATCTGGTTTCATCCCTTACATCAATTATCTGGTATTTTCCAATAGATTCCCTTACTTTATCCATATCGACGAGAATACTTTTGTTTAATTTCAGACTGATTTTTCCATCAATTCTGTGAGATGGAATATTTGCAGTAACAGGGGCCCCTATACTCTTCCATGCTTCTATCCCCCCATTCAGGATAAATGTGTTGCTGTGTCCGATAAGATTTAGAAGGAACCACATTCTTGCGGCTCCTGAAAGATTATCATCATAACAGATTGCTGTAGTCTCATCAGTGAGTCCTGTTTTCTCCAGTTTTTCTTTAAATATCTCAAGGTCAGGCAGTGGATGCCTTCCACCTTCCACATCTACCTTTCCAGCAAGATCCCTGTTCAAATCAAAAAAGTATGCTCCAGGTATGTGTGCCTTCTTGTATTCCCTTTCACCAAAATCTGACTCTGTCAGTCTGTACCTGCAATCATAAAAAATGACATTATCAATAATCTTTGAAGCCCTTTCTGCGTCTATGAATATTTTTTCTGGCATTGCCAGTGAGAATTTAAAAAAGGGTATAAATTACTTTTTATAGTTTTTCTCAGGAATTTTAGTGGAGCAATAAAACTTTGTTGCCATGGCATTGAGACAGGGGCTTCTCTCAGGGGAAGCATTATATTCGAGAAAAACAATCCATTACAAAGTGTTCAGAACTATTGAACTGAAACGTCTCTATTACAGATTTCTTCTGGAAACAGGAAGACAATTCATGGAAGCATGTCAGATGGTTGTGGACTATAGTTTTTCTGAACAAACATTCAACAAGAACAACCTTGATAGAGGAACCTACGTGGCATGAGAGCAGTTGGAAAGTGGTCCCATGCATGATGGGGGCAAAACAACTAGCTACAACCTTTCATGGTGTATTAGTTGACTCCAGCATCTATCTTGCCATGGACATGTATCTGTGCGCATCCTCTATTATCCTTACGACGTAATAGCCATCCTTATCCCTTGCAATGTGCGATTCTTCCCCGGATACAGCTTTCTCAAATTCGGCAATTTCCTTTGCATATATATTTCCGCCTGATTCTTTCTGCATGGAATTTCCATTTACCAGTATTTCATAATCAATAGATGTGGAAAAAAAGTTTCTTACCCTGATTTCTTCTCCTTCAGTCACGATTACGAGATCGTTGCTCGATTGGGATGTCTCCCTGGAACTGTATGCTGTGGAGATAAAACTTTCAAATTGCATGTTTATGATCATTGATCTGTCGATCATTGAACCTTCAGGAAGAGCTAAGGCAGTTACCTTTCTCGGAAACTTTCCCGCTACGTTCAATATGGTGTCAATAATATGAACTCCTGTTCCCATAACTGAACCACCTCCGGACTTTTCATACTCTCCCCACCATCTGTTATCATCGGTGATATTCCTTTGTGAGGTGCTCAGGTGGCCCCAGTATCCTGAAATGAGTTTAATTGGTGATTGGGTATCAGCGACCCTATTTTTGACAAATTTGACAGAAGGATGCATCCTGAGATGAAACCCAACTGCAACCCTGACATTTTTTTCTTTTGAAAGTTCCATTATGTCCTTTGCTTCAACTGCCCTGAGAGTCATGGGTTTTTCCATCAATATATTCTTCCCATTCCTGATAGCTTTCATGGCATGTTCATAATGGAGAAAGTTGGGAGATGCGATATATACATTCTCTATATCTGATCTTAACATTTCATCATAGGTGCCAAAATATTTGCATGAATATTGATCTGAAACCGTTCTACCTTTCTCACTGTTAGTCGTGGTGATGCCGAAAATTTCGCTTCCACTGGAAACGATAGAGGGCATAATTCTGTTGAGCGCATGATTTCCCAGACCTATGATTCCATATTTCATAAGAAGATAGTGAGTCTGGAAATAAGAAATTTGTTACTGAAAGAAAGTATTTTATATTTTCATTAACTCTTTTATTGTGTCTTCAAACAGCAACAAAAAGAAAAAAGGTCTGGCAGATACTAAAAAGGTTGGCGAAAGTGAGACTTTTTCATCAAAATTTAGAAATTTATTAAATAATAAAACTTTTATGGGAATAATCACCATTCTGGTTGCAGTAATCCTTATTTCAGTCGTTCTTGATGCAAGCGGTGTTGTAAATCTGAATCCATATGGAGGTTCGTCTGGATCCAGCAGTTCAAGTGGCTTGCCATCATTCATAAAAGCTGGAGAGTTTGCAAATATTTCCAGTGGAAATCTTGGGACAAAAAATCAGGTCAACATATATTTTATGTCATGGAGAGGTTGCCCAATTGGAGCAGCAGAAAGTTGGATATGGTATCAATACATAAACCAGACTTACCATAGCAGAAACTACATAATCTCATACCATTACAGCGATCCATCTGAAAACATTAACAATATACCTGGTCTGCTTTTCACGAACTTCTCATTCAACAACAATAAAGTGACAGTTAATTTCCATGTAGATTACGTTTATCCAGAACAATTTCCACAGACACCAAGCCAGGCACTGGTGAACGAAGGAATAACCACTTTGAAATCAACATCTGGATTTCCATCCGCAGTTATCAACGATTTTGTAGATTACCAGACCTATGTTCCCACTGACGCTACCAGCACCACAACAGAACCACTTGCCAATTTCGCTGGTCATCTTACAACGTGTATAATTATAAGCGGTAACGGTGGTACATATTTCCTTGAGGGTGCATTATATAGCCCATTGACCATTCAGGGAAATTCACCATCCTATATGCTTAACAACAGTGCACAATACTCAGGGATAACGAGTGGTGTAAGTTACATATCTCAGATAGTAAATGATGCGCAATAAAAAATAATTATTCATAATTTACACTGCCCTGCTCCCCTTTGGCCGGGTTCTTTCTTTCATTCTCCTTATTTCCCTGTTGTATGCTTCAGAAATTTCCGAGAGCGTAATAGTTCCAAGGATTTTGTCCTGATCATTATTGTCCACAACTATAATCTTTCCTG
>JAKBGP010000053.1 GCA_021833045.1 Thermoplasmata archaeon | reverse complement strand
TCACATATCTATATGACAGATTGCCTATAAAATTTAAAGAAATAAAGCATGAGATAGAAGTATGAAAAATATTCTTTACAGAAAACCTTAATTTTGAGGGAAATAAGGTCTTCCCAGACATTTCTGTGGTGGCTGATAGACAAATACATTAAAATGGCAAGACTATAAATGAATTATGGAAATAAGGATTTAATTTAAAGGGGTTGGATTAATTGGAAGCAATGGATGAAAAGATTCAAAATCTTCAGAATCAGGTAGATTACGAAAAAATGATGCCCATATCCAATTGCGCAAGTCTTGCAAGGATGGAAATAGAGCTTGCCACACTTTATAATAGAAAGGGTGAAAAGGACAAGGCAAATCAGCTGCTGGAAGATGCAAAAAATGCATTAACAGATCCAATGTGTCCAGAATCAAGAGACAAAAGGAGAGTTCTTAATCAGCTTTCATTTATAATGGGTGGTACCAGTGGTGCAGCCCTTCAGAATCCATACATGCAGGTGCGTACATCAATTCCAATATACATACGATTCATGGGTCTAATAATTCTGATGCTTGGATATGCAGTATTGTACATTCTTGGGTATTTTGGTTATATAACCAATGATATTTTATTCAATATTCTTGTTTTTGTGGTATTTATTGTAAGTCTGATTGCAGGCAGCGTAATCCAGAGAATGTACGTAAGGAAGGCTAGGTCAAGATAAATTTTATCATCTCCTGTAGTTTGGTTTGACGAGTATCCACATTACAACTTAATAAAGGTATAAGCATAAGATTATATTTTTTAACCTATAATCAATATACATAACATGACCAACATTTTGATCACAGGTTCTCTGGGGCAGGTAGGTTCTGAATTAATTGATTATCTACTGGCAAGCTATGGAGGAACCATATACGCAACTGATGTACAGAAGGAACCAAAAATTAGGGAAAATAGCAGGATCAATTATGAATTTCTGGATGTTAGGGATAGGGAAGCAGTGGATAATATAATCAGGAACAGGAATATAGATGAGGTATACCATCTGGCATCAATCCTGTCTGCAACTGGTGAAAAAGACCCATACCTTGCCTACAATGTAAATTTAACAGGTACAGTAAATGTGCTGAATGCCTGTGTTACAAGAGACGTAAAAAAGGTATTCATTCCTTCAACAATTGGCGTCTATGGTCCAGAGGTTCAGAAAGAGAATGCCCCAATTAGACACAACTCAATTCCAACAACAATGTATGGCATAACAAAATTTACAACGGAAATGCTGTCACAGTATTATTTCAACAAGTATAATCTTGATGTCAGGAGTCTAAGATATCCTGGACTCCTTAGCTATAAGGTAGCTCCAACAGCCGGTACCACAGATTATGCTGTGGACATGATAAAGCACGCAGCCCAGGGCAACCTTTACGAATGCTATCTGAAGGAGGAGACAAAATTGCCAATGCTCTACATGCCAGATGCAATGAAGGCAACACTTCGGATGATGACATCACCACAGGAGAGCATAAGAATAAGAACATCCTATAATGTGATGGCATACAGCTTTTCACCAAAGGAATTGGAGGAAGAAGTTAGAAATCTTAACCCGGACTTCAATGTAAAATATAATCCTGATTTCAGGCAGAAAATAGCGGACACATGGCCCTATTCTATAAATACAGAAGATGCCGTAAAGGACTGGAATTTCAAGCCAGAATACGACCTGAAGGCCACGGTTGCAGATATGTTTAAAAATTTTAAGAATCAGTCAATTTGATTGAGGTCAACTTCAACTATACACTTGTTGCCTCCGTCGGAGAACTTTTCAACCAGGGTAAAATTATTTTCTCCTGATCTTTGAATAATGTCCTTTCCAAGAACGTCGCATATTACCTTTCCATTGTTCTTGGCCATTTCATAGAATATACAGTTATGCCTGATGATCCTGACAGTTTCACCGTCAACTTCCATTTTTGCATAATATCCAAGTTTATTTAGAGCGTTAACAAAACTCTGCAGTCTTTGAATTTTCTTTTCCCTACCATCAAGAGTACCTTCAGAATTCTTAAAACCAGCTTTTTCCATTAATCTATCTGCAACATGCCCAAGAAGAAGGTTCAGTTTCATCTCACCAAACTCATTCCTGAATTCATCGAGAAATGTAGCCATGAGTTCTGAATATTTCTTTGGAAATAGTTCCATGCCAGATTGACTGATCTCATAGTATTTGGAAGGTCTCCCAGTACCTTCTTTCTTGAAGAAGGGCTTTACATAGCCCATCTTTTCAAGTGTATCCATGTGTTCTTTTACAGCAGTTTTATTCATATCCAGTGTATCTGCAAGATAAGCCATGCTTTTCTCCCCATTCTCAAGAATCATGAGAATACTTGTTTTTACCTTTCCAAGGAGAGGACTTACTGCAAGTTCATTTTCCATATATAGAGTAGTTAAATTACTTATATTAAGTTTATTGACTTTAAACATAAGTAAGTGTTTAAATAGGTTAAACCAATTTAGTATTATGGTTGAGCTGAAAATTAGCAATCTCTCCGCCAGTGTGGAGGGAAAGAAGATCCTGAAAGGGGTTGATATTGATGTTAAGGGAGGAGAAATCCATGCATTGATGGGACCTAATGGAGCAGGTAAGAGCACATTGGGAAATGTTCTCATAGGCCACCCGAACTATGTTATAGAAGACGGATCAATTATACTGGACGGTAAAGATCTTACAGATAAAACACCTGAAGAGAGGGCCAGGGCTGGACTGTTTCTTGCTTTCCAGAGCCCGATCTCTATCCCGGGCGTAAAAATTTCTTCATTCCTTCGAACAGCATACAAACAGCTGCATCCTGAAGATAAGGTGACAGTCACAGAATTCTTCAACAGGGTAAAGGAACACCTGAAACTCGTAGGATTAGATGAGTCTTTCATGTCAAGGTCCGTTAATGACGGATTTTCTGGAGGAGAAAGAAAGAGATTCGAAATACTGCAGATGGCAATCCTCAAACCAAAGATAGTGGTACTCGATGAAATAGATTCTGGTCTGGATGTTGATGCACTTAGGCTTGTTGCAGAGGAGATAATAAAATACCACAGCAAAGAGGTTGGTTTCCTGATCATAACGCACTATCAGAGAATTTTAAAGAATATTGACCCAGATTTCGTTCACATACTGGTGGATGGAAAGGTTGTCAGGAATGGAGACAAGAACCTTGCCCTTAAGATAGAGGAAGAAGGTTACGATTGGATAAAGGAGTGATAAAGATGGAAGTTGAGTTAACAAAGGAAGAAGAAATAGAAAGATTAGTTGAAAGTTTGAAAGGTTCCAAGGCTTCAGACTGGGAATTTCATGATAAATTCAGCCCTGTTTATTCCACAGGAAAGGGACTGAATAAGTCTGTAGTAGAGGAGATTTCAGAGATTAAGAAAGAACCAGACTGGATGAGAAGGATGAGATTGAAAGCGTTAGAAATATTTCAATCGAAGCCCATGCCAACATGGGGACCTGATTTGTCCGGCATAGACTGGGAAAACACCACTTACTATAACAGACCAGATGAGAGAACATCCCAGAACTGGGATGATGTGCCAGATCAGATAAAGGATACATTCCAGAAACTGGGAATACCAGAAATGGAGCAAAAATATCTTGCAGGATCAGTTGCACAGTACGAAAGCGAGGGTGTGTATCATTCACTGAAAAAGGTATGGGAAGATAAGGGAGTTGTTTTCATGGATCTTGATTCGGCTGTAAAGAACCATCCGGACCTTGTAAAGGACTATTTCTGCAAGGCAGTTCCATTCACTGATAATAAGTTTGCAGCACTTAATGGAGCAGTATGGAGTGGAGGGTCATTCCTGTATGTGCCCAAGGGCGTTCATATAGATATGCCTCTGCAGACATACTTCAGAATGAACAATGAAAGCACTGGACAATTCGAACACACAATAGTAGTGGGAGATGAAGGTTCCAAGGTTCATTACATCGAAGGATGCACAGCACCCAGATGGGACAAGGATTCACTTCACAGCGCAATTGTTGAGATATATGCACAAAAAGATTCAGATGTGAGATATACAAGTGTGCAGAACTGGTCAAAGAGTGTATACAATATGCCAACAAAGAGAGCCTGGGTAGACGAAAGGGCAAAAATGGAATGGGTCGGAGGATCACTCGGATCCAAGATAACAATGATATATCCATCATCCTATCTGAGAGGACCATATGCATCTACATCAAACCTGAATATTTCACTTGCGGGTGCCGGAACAATAAAGGATACGGGCGCAAAGGCCATACATCTAGCTCCTCACACAACATCAAAAATAATTGCAAAGAGCATAAGTATTGAGGACGGAAAGGCAATATACAGGGGACTCCTTAGAATGAACAAGGGGGCAATTGACTCAAGAAGCAAGGTACAGTGTGATGCCCTTCTGATAAACGACGATTCTCAGTCACTAACATTCCCACACGATGAGATATATGAACCCACTGCAACATTCTCCCATGAGGCAAGCGTTGGAAAGATAGGAACAGAGGAACTTACATATCTAAGATCAAGAGGACTCTCAGAGGACGAGGCAAGCTCCATGATTGTTCTTGGTTTTCTGGATGATGTAATGAAAGAAATTCCAATGGAATTTGCCATTGAAATGAACAGACTGGTAAAACTTGAAATGAACAAACTGGGAGCAGTAGGATGATCTTTCATGGAACAGTTTTCTGATCTTTTAAAAACAAGACTAAAAGATCCTGCCTATGATTTCAGACAGGATTCATTCCTGAATTATCTTAAAACACCAAAAAGGTCGTACAAGGAAAGTCCCACAGTCAAGGATTATGTGGATATTTCAGAAAAAGACCTTGAAAGAATGGCAACAGGATTATACAAACCACTTAAGCCAGCCTTAAAGGGCAGCGAATGCGACGTAATGATAGGCAACGGCAGGATTATTTCCAAGAAGGAAGTGTCCGGGGTAAAAATAAGTAATATTACTGATGTATTGAGTGAACTTCCTTCTATAGTTTGGGAAAAGAAGGGAAAGGAAAGAGAGGAGTTTCTGATAAACGCATCATGGAGTGGAGGCTACTTTGTAAAGATCGATGGCGATAAAAGTGTTAAGCTCACCATAGATGCATACAATGATGGTATGGATTCAGGTTCTGAGAAGAACATTATATTAATTGGGAAATTCTCAAAGGTAAATATTGTTGAATCCAGGTACACCGAAGGTGAAGCATCAGGCAATCCAACACAGGGGAAGGCTACATACATATTCCTCGATGAAGGTGCATCCCTTGAATATAATTATCTTCAGGACAAGAACACAGCAGTGAATGACATTACATTTGTCAGAACATTTCAGGAAAAGTCTTCCAATTTCAAGATATTCCACGTGAATCACGGTTCAGGAAAATTACTGTTTGTAAATGAATCGACACAGGAAGGGGATGAATCTGATTACAGGGTATTCGGTGCAAGCTTTAGTAATGGGCATCAGGCCATTGATGTCAGAGACAGCAGCTTCCAGATCGGAAAGAGTACCTCTGCTGACATTAAGGTCAGAGGGGTTGTCAAGGCATCAAGTACAACAATTCACAGGGGAAATATAGATATTGAATTACCAAGCATTCTTTCAACAGGATTTTACGATTCAAAGATACTTTTGCTTTCAAAGGAAGGATATGCAAACTCTAAACCTGCGTTGATCATCAGAAACAATAACACCAGATCAAAGCATGGTTCAGCTATCAGCAGTGTGGATAAAGAACAGATCCTTTACTTAGAAAGCAGGGGAATAGATGAGAAAACTGCAACTACTCTCATAACAGGAGGCTTTATAGAATCCATTATAGAAAAATCTAACAACAAAAAATTTGTCGAAACCGTGCAGGAATATTCAAAGGATATAAATTTTTAAAACACATACATTATATATCAAGGCGACTAATTTGATCAATGTAGAAGAAATAAGAAAAGATTTTCCTATTTTCAAAAGATTTGAGAGGGAAAACATTGTTTATCTGGACAATGCTGCCACAACCCAGAAGCCAAAATCTGTTATTGACTCCATAGTTGATTTTTATGAGAATCATAATTCTAATGTTCACAGGGGTGTTTACAGGGTAGGAGAAGAGGCGACAGATCTGTACAACAGGTCAAGAGAGAATGTTGCTAAATTCATAGGGGCATCCGAGAATCAAATTATATTTGTGAGGAATGCAACGGAGGCACTCAATCTTGCAGCATCGGGTCTTACATCCATGCTAAAGGAAGGGGATGAGGTACTAATTTCAAGAATGGAACACCATTCAAACATTGTACCATGGCAGATACAGACGGTTGCCAGGAACCTTAATCTGAAATTTATAGATAATGGGGAGAAAGACAGGATTGACTGGAAAATGGTTGAAGAACATCTGAGCCCAAGAACAAAGGTTGTGTCACTGACCCAGTGTTCAAACATTCTTGGTACAATCAACGATCTAAACGATATGGGAAAACACCTTCACAATCTGGGAATAAAGCTGGTTATAGATGGTGCCCAAAGCGTTCCACATATGCCAGTGGACGTGAACAAACTGCAGTGCGATTTATTGGCCTTTTCCGGGCATAAGATGCTGGGACCATCTGGCATAGGATGTTTGTATGGAACTGAAGAAATACTTAACGAAATGCCACCTTACATGGGTGGTGGAGAGATGATAAAGGAGGTATATGAAGATCATTTTATTCCAGCAGACGTGCCAGAAAAGTTCGAGGCAGGCACACCAAATATAGAAGGGTCAATAGGTCTGTCCGCAGCAGTTGATTATTTAAAAAAACTGGGAATGGAAAATATTCGAGAACATGAAAGGGATATTATTTCATACGTTCTAAAAAGAGAAGACGAATTGAACATGGATGATCTAATAAGCTATGGCCCCAGAGATCCTGATATTAAGGCTGGAATTTTCACATTTAACATCAGAAAGAAGATAGAAAGTGATAAACCATTTGGAAATGAGGTGCATCCCCATGACATTTCACATATGGCCGACAGGATCGAGGGTGTAGAACTCAGATCAGGTCATCACTGTGCCATGCCTATGACCGTTGCTCTTGGTGTTTATGCCACTGCAAGGGCTTCATTCTACATATACAATGACAAAGAGGATGTGGATCACCTGTTTGATTCCATAGAAAAAATAGAAAAGAGGATGATTGTAAGATGAGTGATGATATAGTATACAGCGCAATAATAGATGAGCATTATCAGGAACCAAGGAACTTTGGTAAGATAGAAAATCCAGATGAGCAGATAATGGAAACAAATCCAACATGTGGTGATACCATAGCCATGTATGTAAAGATTGGCGAAGGAAAGATCAAGGATATTAAATATGTTGCAAAGGGTTGCCTTATTAGTGTTGCTTCTGCGTCAATTCTATCAGAAAATGTTGAGGGAAAAAGCATTGAAACTGTTATGGACATGAAAAAAACCGAGGTCCTTGGAAATCTTGGGCTAACACTTGGACCTGCAAGAGAGAAGTGTGCCCTTCTGTCCTATGATGCTCTGATTAAAATGATAAAAGATTATAAGAGTAAAAATTCTCAGTAAGAACTGTTCTCAACAACAGATCTTCCATCAACTTTACTCACATGCAGTGAAATATCTGCAGCGGTTTCAAGTTCTGTGTGATGAGTTATTATGACAATCTGAGGAAATATTCCCTCATCGCTCAGATCCTTCATGGCGTATTGAAGTATTTCGCGCAGGTCATTACGCCTCTCTTCATCGAGGTAAATTGTTGGTTCATCCATCATGATGGTGCTTATATTCCTTCCAAGATATTTGGCTATGGCCAGTCTCATTGCAATGGAAACCGCGGTCTTTTCACCACCACTTAGCTGAGTGATATTTTTCACCTCACCATACTGCATTATATCAACATTCAGATCATCTGATATCCTGATATCTTCCATGTTGAGGTTGAATCTTGAGATTAGGTTCCTTGTTATGGAGTTAATTGACTCCAGTGCCATCTGTCTTATGAGCTGTGGTATTCCGTCTCTGTTGAATGCTTTCTTTACAAGAACTAGAAAATCATGAAGTTTCTTTGTCCTTTCTATCTCTTCAAGATCTCCCTTAAACTTCTCAATATTCTTTTCAAGATCCTGAATGGATGTATTCAGTGATGATTTTTGACCGGTAAGATTTACTCTCCTTTCCACAAGATCGCTATACCTCGAATTTATGTCTGATAACTCTCTTTCTATATCACCGAACTGATTTATCTCTTCTTTTAATTTTCCAATTTCTGTATTAGCATTTTCAATTAAAACTCTCAAAGAGTCCTGCCTTGTCTTTGCATCTTTCAAGGAATCTTCCTGACGCAAATACGACTCTATCTCCACTTTCAGTTCCATAATTGCTTTCTTCAATTTATCAAAATCCTGTGATCTTTTTCCCTGTTGCCAGAGAGAGTATGATTTTTGGTTGGATTTAATATCCGTTTCGATTTCATCAATCTTTTTTCTCCTTGCATTAATCTTTTCAGGTATATCCTGTTTATTTAGAGATTCAACAGTACCTCTCAAGCCTGACATTTTGCTTTCCAGCTCCCTGAATTCTATCTTTATTTTTTCGCTATCCTTCAAGAATGATAAAATTTGTTCGTATTTTATGTGTGCATCTCTTGTTCCATTAAGATCATTCTGCATAGAGTTTATTTCTTTTTCAGTTCGACTAATGTCATCATTTATCTTGAAATAATTTCTCACGTAATTTGATGAAAATGCTTCAATACTAGCATTAAGGTTTTCTATCTTTTTTCTGAGTGCACTCTGCTTACTTTTATTTGAGTTTATCTCCTCCTCTGATTTCTCAATTTGGGTTCTGTATTCTTCCATAACCCTTGACCTGTGCTCCTGGGTGAGTTCCTGACCACACAGTGGGCACTGTCGTTCATTTTCCAGTTCATCTATTTTCGCTTTTAATTTAGTGATTTCATCTGTCAATCTTTTAATTACTGTACTGCAGGTAGCAATTTCCGATGCCTTCTCACTTTCTTCAGTTCTGAGTTTCTTTATTTCCTCTTCAACATCATCAAATGACATTTTTTGAGACACAATCCTCTCAGGTAGGCTTTTTTCAATTTCTTTTAACATTTTTTTACTTTTCTCAACTTCAGACAATTTTTTCCCAACTTCCTTCTCAAGGTTTATGTATTTGTAATTTCCCTCTGAAGTCTGTTCTCTCTCCTTTTCCTTTTCTTCTATTTCCTTTATTTTAGAATTCAGTTCGCTATACCTTTTATTTAGCGAATTTATTTCTTTCGCGGATTCCCTTAAACTTTCAAGCTCTTTTTCCAGCTGATTTATCTGATTTTTTTCATCCTCAATTTGCCTGAGGCTCTGTTCTATAAGTGTTATTTTATCCCCATTAAGATAGAGATCGCTATTTTCCAGTTCAATCTGCTTTCTTTTTAGAGAATCAAGATTTTTCAGGCCTTCTCTTAAATCAACAATCTTCCTCTCCAGTTCATCCATCTCTTTCTTTGCTTTTTCTGCGGATTCTATTTGGGAATGCAATTTAGCGTCTTTTTCAATAAATTTCCGGTGTTTTTCGTTTATGTTATCTTTCAGCCTTTCCGTCTGATCCATATCCAGACGATTCTTATTTTCCTCCAGAATCACATTTTTAAGTTCTTCCTCCTTTCTGGCCTTCTCATCATTTGTCTTTTTAAGATCATCTGTGAGATATTCATACTGGCCGATCCTTTCAGACATGCCTTTAACAATTCTGTCAACCTCGCTAAACGCCTTATCGTAATTTTTTAATCCAATGATCTCATTGAACACATCCTTTCTTTCGGCTGGTGATTCTTTAACAAGTGAATCTATTTGCCCCTGATCAACATAAATTGAATTTATGAAGGCACTTTTTGAAATGCCCATAATGTTCTGAATTTCATTAGAGACCGCACTTGCACCTTCTGCTAACTTCTGCCCATCCATAAGAAGTGCAGCGCTTCTTGTAGTCTCTCTGTCCTTTTTATTTTCTATCTGTCTGTATATCTCATATTCATGAGTACCTATTCTGAACCTGACCTGTATATTTGCCATTGTTGAATTGTATGAAACAACTCTCTTTCTCTCACTCTCTCCCTGACCGAAGAATGCGACCTTTATTGCCTCAAAGATGGATGATTTTCCTGATCCATTCTGCCCCAGTATGATGTTAATTCCAGTACCAAGATTTACATCACTATGACTGTGTGATAGGAAATTTTCCATCTTCACATTTTCAATGATCATTCAAAATCTCCTCACAGATCTTCAATATATCCTCATCACTGTGTTTTCCTTCCTTTATCAAATTGTATATTGATAGTGCCATGTTGCCCTTTTTCTCATCACCAAAATATTTGGTGAATATTGATTCTATACTTTCTTCAAAAGATGGTGACATTTCAACAGCCTCTGCATTCTCTTCTATTATGGGCTGTCTGATTATGAATTTCTCCCTGTATTCACCAAGTTTTTCCCTCATGTATTTCACATTAGGCTTACCATGTATATGCATGGTGATTACCGGTTTCTTTTCAAATTCCTGATTATTAAGTTCGTCCAGTTTCTCAAGACATTCATCCAGGGTTCCTGTAAGATCTCGCTGGACCCTGACACTCTTCAGGATCACCCTTTCCATCTCTGTTTCATCTCCATCTGTATCAATAATATTAACACCCTTTCCTTGTCTTGTTAATCCTGAAATCTCATTTGTGCTTTTCACCTCAGTTGAACCTGCATAACAGAAGAGGGATCTTCCAAATTTTTTCTTTATGAACTGGTGTATATGGCCAAAAGCCAGATATGTGTAATTTACAGGAAGGTCTTCTTCCCTTGCCTCTGAGCTTTCCGGAGGGAATAATGGGGATATTGCCTGATGGGACATAAATACGGAAATTTTGTGCTCCGATGCTTCCCTGCTTGCCCTGTCATATTCATTCTTCAACTGTTCTCTTTTGAATAACTTCATATTGCTGACGCCGCCGATGAATACTTCCTCATTTCCCTTCCTGAATATTGTACTTTCAAATCCCTCAAGTCCCAGTATTTTCAGTCCAAAAAGATCGAAAAGGAGGTGAGATGGATTATCCCTTACCTTTGGTCTGTCA
>JAKBGP010000052.1 GCA_021833045.1 Thermoplasmata archaeon | reverse complement strand
TTGCTTAACGCACTTCATGCATGGAAGGGAGAATTTGCTTCACCTGAACAACTAGCTCAGGAGGCCGTGAAGATAGAGCGAGAAATCCTGAGGGAACCGGGAGGCAAGCAGGACCAATATATGGCTGCATACGGAGGCATAAACCTGCTGGAATTCTACCCGGATGAAAGCGTTGTGGTAAAACCGGTCATATCCTCTGAAATAGTTAGGGAGAAACTACAGGATAACTTGCTTCTGCTTTATACGGGTGTGCAGCGTGGTTCCACTGAGATACACTCTTCGCAGGCGAGAAATGTAGACAGGAAATCTGCAAGCTACGACAAGATGGTCAAAATCACAGAAGAAGCATTTACCAGCCTGTCCATGGGGGATTATGATTCCATGGGTTCATACCTTCACAGCAACTGGAAACTCAAGAAAGAACTTACGAATGGCATAAGCAACGACTTCATCGATCAGGCATACGAGAAGGCTATGCGATGTGGAGCTTCTGGAGGAAAGTTAATCGGAGCCGGCGGTGGTGGTTTCATGCTCTTTTACGCCCGGCCTGAGTTGCATGAAACCATAGTGAGGGAAATCGGAAACATGAAGCCAGAGCAATTTCGCTTCGAGTTCCAGGGAAGCAGGATCATTCACGTCGGGGACTGAAAAAGTCAACAGGATCAAAGAAAGTTTGGATCACGTTATATGCCGATTCAACTGATGTCGTAACATACTGTCTCGGGGTTTGGGAAAACTGCCTCACTTAAGATTAATAAGAGACCATACTTTCCATTGTGATAAAAAATAAATAATTATATGCCCGGCTATAATGATCTTTCATATGCCTATATATGAAAGTGACGAGCACGAAATATTAAATGAAAAAACGGTGCTTTTCGATCATGGAGTAAAGGTTTCCAAGGGCATCCTTTACCTTACAAACAAAAGGATAATTTACGTCAAGAACGGGAGGAGAGGCATTTTCAGGGCTGCACCTTCACTTGTGGATCTGGAGGTAAAACTTGACAGTCTCGATGATGTTGGGAAAGCAATCCCGCGCTTGAAAATGGCAAAGAAGAGAATAGTTTCAATAAAATATTATGAAGGAGCATCTCTGCAGACAAAGGACTTCACGGTATCAAATCCGGAATTGTGGGAGAAAAGTGTTAGACAGTGGGCTCTTGAGTACAAGAGACGCGTAAATGAGGATAACCGCAGGAACATTGAGGACGAAAAGAAGCGAGAATTGGACATGGCCAGGGCAAAGGCACCTACAGCCAATATTGGGTATGTATACTATGGAAAGGACAATCAGAAAAAGAACTCCGGTAAGCCAATCGTGAAGAGCCAGATTGGAAATGTTGTAGAAGGCGAAATAGGGGAAAGGGAAAATGAACAACTTCCGGAGCTCTGTGAAAACTGTGGGGCTGTTATTCCACCCGGATCAAAATTCTGTCCGGAATGCGGGAAACCCGTCTCTAAAAAATAGAAGCCATTTCTTCAAAGAATACTAACTAGGACAGGCTGACCTATGCATTGTAATTTGTCAAGCCTTCCTCATTTTTTCTATGGGTCGTGGTTGCTAATCCAATTACCAAAGGTGCTTTGATCCACTCTCCTTGCTTACTCTTATACTTCAATAAGCGTACATAATTTATTTAAGTAAAAAGGTATCCTTGTCTTAAACAGGGTACATACTAAGGTTCAGTGTGCACCTGCCAAATTGTCATTTTCTTGAGTCTAGGCTAGGTCTTAGAAATATATTCTTTGCATGAACCTGATCCCGTTTCTATCCTAACGTTAACTTAGGATAAATTCAGCTATTTAATGGCCCGTCCTTGTTGCCGCGTTTCTTTATAGAGTCTATTACCAATTTTACTCCTTTTTCAAGCTCCAACATGTGTGGAATACAAGGAAGGCTGGAATGTAGCACGTCGGCTTCTGGCAATATATATTCTTTATATTCCCTTTTTATTTTGGTTTTTGTGATGTTTTCAATTATAGATAAAAGTTTTATAACTGAAGTTCCAATTCCCGTTCCCACTTCATATTCTCCAGGTTCTACCTTGGAATCTAAAATCATTGAGACAAACCTAACCAGGTCAGAAACATGAGTATAGTCACGT
The DNA here is from genome assembly GCA_021833045.1 of Thermoplasmata archaeon. The sequence continues at coordinate 9,041 of JAKBGP010000052.1, read as the reverse complement.
TCGTGTGACCCGTCTCCATAAATAGTAACAATATCATTTTTTAGTGCCGCGCTTGCAAATAAGTATACAGCTCCCTTCTGACTTGTTTCCCCGTAAATATTGTAGAGTTTTAATATATAGTATTTTAATCCATATAATTCCTTATACAATCTTACCCACTCGGCTCCCTGCTTCTTAGAGAGAGAATAAGGGTTCGTTGGATCTAATATGGATCCAGAGGTGGGGAAGATAATTCTTGATCCATCTTTTCTTGCTTTTTCTAGGAGTTGCATTGTAAGATCAAGATTATCGGTAAAATATTCGTATGGAATTTCCTTAGAACGTCTAATTAGCGTTCTAGCACCAAAATGTAAAATGACATCGAATTTTTCATCAGGAATTGTTTCATCTTTATCGAAGCCAATAAAGAAATAATCAGATTTTTCCAGCCATTCACTTATCTGTGACCCTATGAAACCTCGATTTCCAGAAAGTAATATTTTCATTTGTCATAATTGTAGATTTTTATATTAAATTTTTTAGTTACAATCAGCAATGATCTACTTGTCATTTGCATTCAATCGCTGCATGAAGTTCAAAATATTATCAACTTCAGAAACAAGACTCCTGTTAGAAACCATGAACTTATGCATCATTTTTCTCTCTTCAAAGTTAGTATTCTCGACCCTACAGCACATATCGATTTCTGAAGCGAAAGATTTAGAGTCAGCGCCTACATATTTTAGGAACCCTGCCTCCTCTATATCATCAAGTGCTCCCCTCATCCTCTCTGAACATAATACTTTTAGTCCAGAAGCAACAGCTTCTACTACAACTGAAGGTTGAGCATCCCAAAGCGTTGGAAAAATAAAAACGTCACAGGACCTGTACATTTCCTGCAGGGGTTTCTCATAAAGGGCGCCGTGGTATATTAACCCTTTAACGTCACTTTCCTCAACAAGACCTCTCAATCTACCATCGCCCACTATATGTAATTCAGCACAACTTGGACCGAGCGAGTGCGCCCATGCATCCAGCAGGATCTCGAGACCCTTTTTAGGCTCAAGTCGCGCTACGTATAGAAATCGGATTTCTTTGTTAATAGATTCGGCGCGTGGATAAAAGAGATCAGTATCAACACCTTTTGGTATCACCATACACGTCTTATTCCATATCTGACCAACGAATTTTCTCTCGTTACTAAACAATCTTAATCCATCAGCTCTGTGTATTAAAAATCCTAAATTTATGGCTATTGCCTTAAAATCCCCCATTTTCTGGTTATGTGTTCCTACAATCAACATTCCAGACCTCCTTGGGAAAATATTTGCATCTATTAGATCAAAGCAGTATATTCCATCAAACTTTCCGTATTTTAGTATCCGCCTTCTGTTTATGACCTGGCGGAGAAATATAACAAATGGGTAGGTTAAGTAATGAATTATGAAACCAAAGGGCATTTTTCTAGTGACTTCTACAATTTTATACCATTGAACCCTTAAATAAACTGGTCCCTCTATCCCTAATTTCTTCAGGTCTGGTAATGGAAACTCATTCGGGTCATGAAATTTATAACTCTGAAACAGTACAATTTTGTGTTTCTGTTGCGATGCTATTCTTAAATATCTTAAGACTGTCGCTGAGTTTCCACCAACTGGAAGGAGATTTGGAATCACGAAAGCTATTTTCACACGCCTTTATTATTTTGTGTGATTATAAGATTTTTTATCGATTGTTCGTTCATGTAAAAGCAAAAATAGCGGTATCAGAAGCATATCTCCTGACTGTCGCATTCCCTACTAAAATCTTATAACTACCTTGAAAGATATAGTGTAAAGCCGGTAAACTATGTCAAGAATTTCAGTTATAATTACGAGTTTTAACGATTTTAGAGTACTTAATTTAGTCCCTCAAATTCTGAATTTTAGCCCGTTTGAGATAATTGTAGCCGACGGAGGTTCAAGTGCAAGGTTGGTTGATGAGTGCAAGAAACTAGTGAATGACACAGTTAAGTTCTATAATCTTCCAGGGAATATTGCAGAGACAAGGTATCAAGTTCAATTCAAGATATTGGGTGATATAGCTGTCTTCATTGATACTGATGAAATTCCGCGAGAAGACTGGCTAGATAAACTCATTAAACCGATTGTTGAGAACAATTGTGATTTTACATTCGGATCTACTACTCCTCTGCATTTACCCGATTCAAGATATTCTAAGTACCTGTCTAAATACGATAAATTTCTCTATGAAAACATTCTTCCAGTAGACATTCTGAAAGGAGCGATGGGAAACTCTGCTTGGAGGACCTCATTAATTAAGGATATTGGATTCGATCCATGCCTTGGCATTGGGGGAGAAGATTATGATCTTGTAATCCGGGCCGTAAAGTCTGGTTATCAGGGTTGTTATAGACAAGATGCAGTTCTTTATCATGATCAGAATGGGATACGTAGTTTGCGCAAGTTCCTCAAAAAAGTTTTCTATAATTATATGGTCGGTGCTTCGCTCGCATACAGAAAAAATAGCATGCTTTTCAAAAGGACGGGTAAGAGTTTAGTTCATAACGTAAAATTCAAAGATCCTTTTGAGATTTTGATTTTTATCTTGAAACCTTTTGCTCTTATATTTTCGCTAATGTTAAATCCATGGGAAGACGAAAGGCTTTGTAAACATAAATTTATGAGTAAAAAAGAATAAATTATTCAAATGAAAGATCACTGCATTCTGAAAGGGTCAAATGTACGATTCTATAGAGGTTGTTCCTTTAAAGACTATATTACAATAAACAGAATAAACTTTTTCCATAAATGACCGGAATCCCCTCCTAAACAAACTGTTTAAGTGCAGTTTCCCTCTCTTTAGGATATAGGGATCGCAGGGGGTTCTCTATTTTGCCTGTTCCGGCACTATATAAGTATGCCAGCAGTATAAAATTACTCCGTGAAAGGGTATCAATTTCAATATTGGCTTGATCCTAAACGATGTTAAGGATGCAATGAGAATCAGGAGAGTGTTAGGAACTCCCGGCGAGGCAAAATTCAACTCTATTCATAAACTAAAACTAAAGCACTAAGGTAATTTATTAAAATGGTAACTGAGTCAGAATTATGCCCAACAAATTTTTGCATCATTCGTTGCACTAAAGGTTGTGCTGGACTGAGAGCACCATGATTTGGGCTAAACAGCACATATTATACTACAAGTTTGGTTATTATCTAATTTATCCTTATGCAGATATACGATGCGCTATTTCAATAGTCGAGTATCCTTATTCTAATGGGAAACCATTATCCGAAATTAGTTTCTTAAATTTCGCAATAAAGACATCATCGGAGAATTCACTTTCAACTATTGATCTCCCCTTTTCTCCCATTTTGAGAGCCCTTTCAGGATTATCGGCTAATTCGAGCATTCTCGCTGCCATCTGATACTCATCAGATACGAGAAAACCTGTCACTCCATCCCTTATGGTTTCTGTCATCCCCCCTTCCTTAATTGCTATTACGGGTTTTGAAGATGCCATGGATTCAACAGGAACTAGGCCGAAATCCTCATCATTACCTGTAAACAAACAAGCGAATGATGAAGAATATAATTTTATGATATCTGTTCTATCAAGACCAATCATTATTTCGACCGAAAGATTATTTTTGGAAATAAACTCTCTAACGGATGAGAGATACTGGATATTCTCCTCAGATTTTAAAATAGTAGAGGCAAGAACAAGTTTGAAATCCTTTCTACTCTCCTGAAAAATTCGGAACGCTTTAAGGGCAAGAAGCTGATTCTTTTGTGGTGAAATCCTGGAAGGTAGGAAAAAATAGTTATCAGGCTTCTCACAATGAAAGCGCTCAATATCTACAGAAGGGTGAATTACAACAGAATCCAGACCCATGTATTTCTTAAGACGCTGTTGCGTATTCACACTGTTGGCTATTATTACGGCTGCCCTGGACATAGAACTTTTATAAAGAAAATAATAAACAAACTTCCATAATCGTAGGTATATAATTTTTAACGGCCTGTGGGAATTCCTAATAATTTCATCCTGAAAATCAATAGTGAGGAATCTAGAGGGTGTGTGAATATACGCAATAATGTTCTTAGAACGAGGTAATGGAACATACGTGCTGCTCATCAGTATTGGCTCTCTGTCCACGGGTATCTTATAGGTATAAGTTCCAAGTAGGCTATATAAGCCCTGTTGTCTTTCCTTATTTTTTCCAGATATCAGTCTAATAATCAACCAAACTGCGCGGTTGGCTGTGCCGGAGGGCTTAACTAATAGTTCATCTGATTCGTTTTCCCAGAAAACAACAAGTGTTAGACCAAGTTTTTCTGCAACTCTCCGAAACCATATATATTCGCCACCATTATGATTCTTAAATATATAAGCGGTTAATTTCAGCATATTAGGTAACTGTAAGTTTAGAAGAAATTAAAGAACTATGGTAACAGATGAACCGATTCGAGGAAAGATAGAACCGGAACGTTAGCAAAGTAGAGAATGGATAGTGCCTAAACTTAAAGGTTATTTAAATTGAACTTGATTATAACTTAGGGCTAGTGGTTAAATTAAGGAACGGGTTGACTTGGGAAGGCGTGAATCATCATAGTTCAGGTAACGTGGAAAATTCTGCCTAATCTATTCACACAGGATCCATAAAACATTGAGGTTGGAATTAAAGAACAATCAAATCTCTATGGAATGGTTAACGTTGCCCATTGGGAAGTCATGAAATAATTTATACTAGAAATTCGATGCACTAAGAATTATACCCTCCCTCAAGTTGGATTAAGAATTTTCAGCTTGCAAATAATCAATTAACTTAGACTCCACAATCTATAAACAGCCAATTGTGACAGAGCTTAGATTTTATTTTCTTAATCGTTACATTTTTGCAAATTTAACGAGAAGAAACGTAAAAATATTAACCCAACTATCAATAAAGATAAACATTGCCGAACTCATATTCAATTGATCAAGACAACTCAAATGAATTTGAAAGAGTAATCCAGGAATTAAGCATCCAAAAGACCGACAGAATTCTTTTCATTGGTTCAGGAAATCTTTCCTTTTGCTTGCTTCTCTGCAATCAGGCTTATGAGAAATTGTATCTGATTGATACGGAAAGAAACGTCTACAACAACCCATTTTACACGAATATTCGTTACTTATACCAGAAAGACTTTAAAATGCATTTTCCGTTTCATTTTTTTAAGGTAATTTTAGTTAGCAAATCTAACTTTGATGAGGACCTATATGATTATGTCCAGGGTGGTGGCGCAATCATAGCGAGCTATTTTAACATGACAGGTGAGCGCGTTAAAGAAAATTTTGCGTTTAAAATGTCGAGCCGCAATACATCGAAGGACGTTAATTTTAACTCAGGGAATGAAGGCCAGGAAAGAGGGAGTTTTCGAATATTTAAGGTAGACAACGCGAAAACTGAAGGTATGCTACCAACAAAGCTAGACATCATATGTTACTCTGGGAAAGAAGAGGGGATATATATTCATTCTAAAATTCTCAAAGAGAGACTGGAAACAGAGTATGGTATGTTGGTGAATTTGACTGACACCATTGAATCAGTCCAAAGTTCATTAGCGGTGTTTGAATATCACCCCGGTCACGGAAAGTTCGATCGACTCTTTGAGGATATCACGTCGCTTCTCAATGGGAACACCATTGTAATACTCGAAAATCACGGAAGTCTTAGGAACTTTACAGCATCTCTGAAAATATTGATAGATAAGGGTCTGATAGTCACTTATCGGTCACCAGAAATAGCAGAGCAGGATCATATTGAGAGATATTCAATTCTTCCTGTTTTAACCTATAAAAATATTAATATCCAGCAATCTGTAAAAATCGAGGAAATTAGGATCGGAACCTTTGGTTTTATTGGGAAACAAAAGGGAACTTCAGATATAATTTCCTTGGCTTTTAGGTTAAAGGTACAGGCGGAGCTTTTACTGGGGGTAAATCCGACTGACCCCAGCGCAGAAAAGAAAATTGTTGATTTTAAGAGAAAGTATGGGAAAAGAAAAAATATATCGATTAGGATATACAATAAACAAATCACTCATTACGTAAATGGACTTGTTAATGTCTATATTGGAAACCACACTGATATGGACATAATAGACACCATGTCCAAGTGTTCTCACATAGCTTTTGCTCATAGAACAAGAATGGAAGAATCTGGGGCAATTAAGTACGCTAAACGTCTCTCAAAACCAATCTTTGCGTTAGATAGTTTTCAGTCAAGGATAGGACAGGTATATAGATTTTCGAAATTCACTAATTTAACTCCATTTAGACTTCTAAGGGAAAATATTATTGAAGCCAGTCTCGCAGTAAACAGGAAAGAGCAGAAATTACTAGTTTCTATTGAACAGATAGCTCTATCATTTTTTGTTCAGCTAAAGGCATTGTTCAAGCATGATTCCCCAGATAAAAAATCTCTTGTCAAGATGTATGGAAGCAACGTCAGGGATGAAGATGGTTTAGATTACCTGAGTGAAATTCTAAAGTATGCGAATCATTGAAAGGCGCATTGTAATATCTAATATATCAACTAAGAGTTCCAGGTATTATACTAGGTAACGTCGTTTGTTGTCTAGAGCAAATTAGTGTAAATGCAGGAAAACTGATTGGAGTCCATTAAAATAGAAGTAATCGAATTGAAAACTTTGCAAGGAAGTGCGTGCTTGTTCAGGGTAATGTTATTCAGGTTTTAAATCGCCTTTCCTTAGTTGAATAATTTTATCCTTTGACCACTTCTGGTTGAAAACTACAAGGTTTACAAAAAATGTACTTTTAAGCGTTTTTAACGAAACGTGTTCTTCGTGAATAGCATGAGCATTTGGTTTCACTCCAACGGTGAATCCTAAATCCTTTGCCCTCAGGCAATAGTCTGCGTCCTCAAACCCGTTGATGAAAGCCTCATCAAAAAAACCTATACGTTTGAACACTCTATTTGGAATGAAGAGGAATGCACCTGTTACAAAATCCACTTTCTTTGGGAAGAAAACACTGGTTTGAAAGGTTCTTAAGTATCTTGTCTTCATTTTTTTTGCTCTCAAATAAGTTCTGATTGTATAAAATGGCGCAAGACTTAACGAATCCCTCAGAAGAATTCGAATCAAATTAAAATAAAAAAGTCCCCCATTGTGCTGTAACCTTCCATCACTGTATCTAAGTACCGCACCAACAATTCCGACCTTGCTACCATCATTATCCAGTGCGTTCTTAATCGTGTTAGGTTCCACATAGCAGTCGTCATTAAGCAACAAAATGTCTTCATCTTTTATTTCCGCAAGTCCACGATTCACAGATTTTGAAAAAGAAAAACTGGGCCCAGAAGAGACGATTGCAATGATCTTGGTACCTTCGGGAAGTTCAGATTCAGATATACTCTTTTTACATCTTATAAAATTTTTAGATTCAGTTGAAGCAGTGGGAATTATAATACATAAGGGGGTTCCTTGGAAGAAATTAGCTTTTAGTTGTATTTCGATAGTTTCGATCAACAGAAATCATAAATTAACTGTTGTACTTTAACTTTGCACATAAGGCAAGAACCTGCTTGCAGAACTTAACACTCTGATGTATATGATGTACTAATTCTTGGAAATCAAGGATGATGGGGTGAAAGAAACTTGACACTAGTTAAAAACATGTTATGAGGTCCAGAATAAATTTACTTTCGTTAAATAATCGTGGGAGATAGATATATATTCGTATTTATTCGAACGACGTGAACAACACTTTTTTCAATGCCAATTCTCATTTAACTGAACAGTTTGTCGATTCGTTTGATAGCAGTTTAGGAAAAAAACTCAGAAATTCAGTTAAATGGAACATTTAAACGCAAATAGCCTTAAGAACTAATCCAGGCAGAATTCTGGCGCCAAGAAAAAGAAAAATATTAGAGCACTGCTAAAGTTTCACAATGATCCATGGCAAGCAAGAAGAAGCATTAGGTCCACATATCCGATCGAAAGCATGAGTCAGGAATTCTTGGCAAGAACAGTATCATCGATTCTCTGCCTGCGGTGGATGGCGCATGCAGATCATATATACGAAGGGCGTTGAGATAAATTAGAAATGGTTTCTCGTAACCTGAGGGGATTAAGAAAATGCACGTACGGAACCATGAAATGTTTCTGAATTATCCTCAGGCAAAACTCAACTTTCGGGAAGCTATGCTTTAGTGGCAATGTTAGGGATTTAAAAAATACGTAGACTCTTTTGATTCATAGAGTTTTATTTAGCTTTATTCCTTTGCTGTAATCGTGAGTCTAAGGAATAGCAACGAGCGAGTGTTCACGAAAACAATATAGAGATTCCGTTTCCTTTGACGGTAAACTGTAGCCCTATGCACTATCTACGCTACTAGCTAGGGTTACCTCAACAATTACGGCGGGAAATGTTTCAATCGATTTAAATTAGATAATTTAATTGACCTCTTCTATTAATCAGGGTGGGCAGAAATAAAAGTTTTTACCCATTTTTTTTTGGATACCATGCAAGAAGCCGACCACAAGTGGTTTTAATACAGTAAAGATTCCCTTTTCCTTTAAGAGATTTACAGCCCAATATCTAATTTGACGATAATAAAAATTAAATCCAATTTTCCCTTCCATAAACAATACAGTTGAGTTTCTGATTATATAATATAATCTGTAGCTCGGTTCAAAGACTGCTTTGTTTCCTCGGACTCCAAGCTTATGGTCGATAGATTTAACGTTGTACGAAACAAATGTGAAACCTGCGTTCCTTAACTCAAAGTCAAAGTCAAAATCTATTTGATCTAAAAAAAACTCCTCTCTGTACTTTACAAATTTATAGACTTCCATATTCACAATGTTTCCGCTTGTAATAGCAGATTCTGTCTCAAAAAATTCACTTTGGTCATCGAAGATTCTTTGTGGGAGTTCAATAGCACCAACTTTTTGTTGCAGTTTGTTTGCACGTTCAATAATCTCTTTTAAGTTATTCACCAATAAAATTGTATCTTGATCAAGGGTTATTACATAATCATAAAGCATCA
>JAKBGP010000051.1 GCA_021833045.1 Thermoplasmata archaeon | reverse complement strand
TGAAGTGTGACTACTGCGGAAAGATAATGGATAAACCAAATGTGGTATTTGAACTCGGTGGTAAAACGATGTATGCATGTTGCCCTAACTGTGAGAAGGACCTTAGAAAGAGAGAAACGCTGAGGATCGAGAGTCAATAATTTGAAGAACAGTTTCTGAGGTGTTAAAAATGAACGTTGAGAATGAAGTGAAAATTGGAAAAGGAGAACTCATGATACCAGATTCAATTTCGAGAGATTTAGGTAACTTCTGGATACTCATACAGGTAACACAAAGGAAGGGACCATGTAAGGATGAAGTTTGCCAATTAATAGAAGAGGTTGATGTAAAAATATCGGTTTCTCCTTTAGAAGGAATGGTTATAATAGATAATAACATCAAATTGAATATTGCAGCTGATAAAACTTTCCTTGATTCAGTTGATAAGGGAAGAAAAACAGTTAGGCTTTATAAATCATTAAATCGTAAAATAAAGGTTAAGGGCTTTTAGAAATTTTATTTAAAATTGTTCAATTTTCATTCATAGTCTTTATAATATTAGTTAAAATCCTTATTCATGAAAGTTGGAAATATAGTACAGAAAAACTTCAAAACAATAGACCAGAACGCTACTGTGTTCGATGCTGTCAAAATGATGAATGAAAATGGCCTATATGGACTTCTGGTTACCAATGGTGATAATCATTATGTTGGCATAATAAGTGAAAGAAGCATAATTAACAGATTTGTCCTTAGAAATGTGCCTGCATCTGAAGTTCTTGTTAAGTCAGTAATGAGAACGCCCCTGCCAAGAGTGATGGGAGATGATGATGTTAAGGATGTTGCAAGTTTTCTTGCAAATAGCGGACTAAGCAGATGTGCTGTTTTCGACAGGAATGATAAATTATTGGGAATAATTACAATAACCGATCTCTCGAGACACCTTTCGGTACAAAGCGTTTCTGAGGTTCTACTATCGCACAGAAGCAGGAAGTTCAAATTTAGATGTCCTGTTTGTATGGTAGGAACTATGGAACCAGTGTACAATGCAAAGGGTGAAATTACAGTCTTCAAGTGCAATAACGAAAGCTGTGGTCATATGGAGTAAATAATATTACCAAATTTTTGTTATTGCAATTCATTTTCCGAGCCTAAATGGAAAACGTTAAAGCCACCAAGAAAATAAGGGTTTATGTTCAAGATATTTGCCTTAAATAAGGATCAAAGATCTTTGATAGATAAGATATTGTCAGATGACATTATGGGCAGACAGACAATCGTTCAGAAAGATGGATCGACACTGGGGTATGATGAAAAAATAATTCTGGTCGTTGAAGGGCAGGCTGAAATTTTTTCAAGACTCGATAGTCTTCTTGAAAACAAAGTAAAACCTCTTTCAGAAAATGACGCTTCTGTTGTCTATAAAAAAATAAAGGATGAGGAAGAGGCTGCAGAGAGCGGTGTAGGTTTTCTTTTTGGACCTTAAATTTTAGAATTTATCCTCCCCTAACCATTCAAGTTCCTCCGGGATTCCATTGTGTTTTGTAATTTCCTTCATAATGAGTGCGCTGGGTCTTAAATATCGTTTTTTGGTTTTATAGTCTACTTTTATCAACCCAAATTTCTTTGAAAAACCACTCCCCCATTCAAAGTTATCAGTAAGAGCCCAGTGAAGATAACCGTCAACTTTGGCTCCATCATTAATAGCCCTCTCCAGATTTTTAAGGTGCGATACCAGATATCTGGGTCTGAATCGATCATTATCATCGGCCATGCCATTTTCGGTAATCATCATTGGTAATTCATATCTCTTGTGGTAGCTCATGACAATATTATATATTCCTTCTGGATAAATTTCCCAGCCTGTTTCACTTACTGATCTACCATCAAGAGACTTCTCATATGAGACCCATCCTGTATCGTATCCGAGACCCCGAACATTTTCATATCCATCCTCTTTTCTTTTAACCACATTTCTGCTATAATAGTTTACCCCAATCCAGTCTATTCTATTACTCAAATCAGGCCTAATCGATTTCCCGTGAACATGATTTGTTTTTCTGCAAGCACTCACATACCAGTGAACATCACCGTGAATAAGGGCATCAAAGAATGAATATCTTTGTTCATATTCCACTTCCTCTTTTAACTTTGGATCCTTGTTTTCAAATGATTGTACATCGCCATTCGCGTATATTATTCCGATCTGTCTATTAGTAAACTGCTTCATTGCATCGTATGATCTTGCGTGTGCCTCAACAAACCATTTCATTCTAATGTGATAGGACTCTACTCTTTTATCCTCACTGCAAGTCTTAAATACCTCATTTGGTTCATTCATGGTTGCAAATCTGTCAGCTATGGAACCAAAGTAATATGATATATAGGCTGCATATTTTACAAATTCAATAACAGAACTACGATTCATACAGTTTCCGAGGGCATTGTCTTTCTCACTATTTCGATTACTGGGATCATTTATCCATAGTGGGAGTGACCAGTGAAAGAGATTGATGACAAGAAACCATCCCCTCTTTTTTATATCATTAAAAATATTGGTGTAGTGCTGCATTGCATTTTTATCACTCAATAAGTCCAGTTCTTTTATGGTTTTCTCGGTTATTTTAATTTCAAGAATATCCCCATTTTCTTCTATTACTTCAACCGTGACACGTTCGGTAGAAACGGGAAATATCCTTGACCATTCTATACCTATTCTAGCTGCATTCATTCCAATGTATTCTGCAAGATCATGATCTTTGGGATACAGGTCCCAGTATCCAACACCTTCTTCTGGCCTGTCTCCAGAAACAATGTGATTCTTGATATTTTCTGAATCATGACTCCATTTATACCAATCAGTGTTGGTATCAATATCACTGACACCCATTTCAAACTGAAATCCAGCCTCTGAAAAACCGAACTTAAAATTTTTTGGAAACATTTTTTATAATTTTCTATTGTTATTTTAAGGTTTTTTCAAAGCTTATACTCTATCTTATAGTAATTCAGGATTTATCTTGAGAAATAACATTCTCAATTTCTCAATTGAGGAAGTTTTGCCCCCAACGGAGTACTCTTCATTTCCTGACCTTATAAAAAAAGTGTTCCTGACAAATGGGATTTTTTCAACTTTCACTATTTCACCATCAATTTCTCTGTAATCGTCCTTATAATAACATTCAAGATGAGATTTGAGTTTTGCTCCGTTGTTAAGATAGTATTCTATTATATCACAAGCCAGCCATATGGTTCTGAATCTGATACAGTTGTCGTTGATCTGATCAGTATATATATCTGCATATTTCCACAATGACTGATTAAAGTAATACGATACTACATGAATGAAGTTGTCCTCCTCAAAATATAGGGCTAAATCATCCTTCCTCTCTCTTGTTTCTATTTTCATTGTACAGGATTTCCTATCCGAAATAAGAATTTCAACCGGTTTTCCTGACATTGTGCGAATAAAACAATTACCATCTATTTTTTCCGTGAGTCTCTGTCTCTGCTCCTTGAAAATAATAATACACATAGTAACGTTCGAAGAACTCAGTTTTTCAATATATGGGTAAAGTTCCTTGAATCTTTCATAGCTTGTGGATAAAATTAGTTCGTCCTCAGTGTGTGAAATAAGTGATGCCATTTTTTCAGTTACCTGTGTATTTCCCTCTAGAAGGGAAAGAAATGATCCGTTATTCTGATTATATATCCTTTTATTCTGAACAAAATGTTCAAGATTGAAACTATAGGTGTCTAGCCACTTTTTTTCTCTTTCCATAATGGTTGAAACAGGTATTGCCTTGTACGTTTTTCTTTTCCCAAAGCTACTTTCAATGAAACCCTTACGCTCCATTGAACTGAATAGGTCATAAACTCTGGGCTGAGGTATACCGGTTTCCTTGACAATACTGGTGGAATTCAATGGACCCTTTAGTATCAAAACTTCATAGATTTTGATCTCATAGGCTGTAAGTCCAAACTTGGATAATCCCTCAAAAATTTTTTCCTCCACATTATCTTATGTTATTTCAGTTTATAAATATAGTTGAATGTTATCTAAAAATTAGAATGATGTACAATTGACTATTTTTCATCTCTAACCCAGTCTGGATATCTTAAACAGCGATAGTAATGATTCTCGTTAGGAACTTTCTTTAACTCTGGGTGTGTCAATTCACACTCAAAAGTTTTATAAGGACACCTTGTACTAAACTGACATCCTTTGAAGTTTTCATCATAGTTCGAAGGGTTCCCCGTTAGTCTTATTCCATCATATTTCCTAACTCCTATTCTCGGAATGCTTTTCAACAAAAGATAATTATAGGGATGAGCAGATGACTTAATCATAGATTCCCTATCCCCATATTCGGTTAATTCACCTGCATACATCATGCCAAGCTGGTCGGATATTTCATAAAGGATAGATAAATCATGAGTGATCATTATCATTGTAAAACCTTTTTTTCTCTGTATTTTTTTAAGATCAACCAGTATATCATGTTCGACAAGGACATCCAAACCTGTGGTGGGTTCATCCAGTATCACAAGTTCTGGAGAAAGAACTAGTGCCATTGCTATGACTGTTCGCTGTCTCATTCCACCACTAAGCTCGTGAGGATAATTATGTAATATTTCTTGAGGAAGCCTTACCATTTTTAATACGTCCTGAATGTTCTGCTGAAATTCCACAATGTTTTTCCCATGAGCCTCAAGGATATCGTTAAACTGGTCACCTATTCTTTTAACTGGATTCAGCGCATTCATTGCTGCCTGTGGGATAAATGTCATATTGACAGCCCTTATCCTTCGCAATTCATTTTTTGACATTTTTAAAAGATCATTACCCTTAAAATAAACCCTGCCTGATTCTATTTCTCCAGGATACCTGAGCGAATTATAGATAGATTGGGCAAATGTGCTTTTACCTGATCCAGATTCTCCTGCTATACCAAAGATAATGCCCTCTTCAATGGAAAGATTTAAGTCTCGTATAATTATTGAAAACCCGTTTTCCCAGTGATACCCAACGGTCAGATTTTCTACCTGGATTGCATTTGGCATTTAGTCCACCTCAATTTTCTTATATGGATCTGGGGCGGCCTTTATTAATCTTCTAGTATATTCGTCCACTGGATTTTCAATTACCTGTTTTGTGTTTCCGGACTCAACAACCTTCCCCTTATTGAGCACATATATTCTATCGGTAATCATACTAACTGTGTTCAGATCATGCGTTATATAAATTATACTAATTCCTAAGTTTTCTCTAAGGGAAAGAAGAAGTTCCAGGATTTCAATTCTGAGAGACACATCCAGCATGGAAACCGGTTCATCCGCAATTAGTACCTTGGGTTCTGTAGCAAGAGCCCTGGCCATATACACTCTTTGTCTTTGCCCACCAGACATTTGATGTGGGTATTTATCGAGAAATTGCGATGGAGGGTCAAGTTTTACCTGTGTCAGAAGCTCCTGCACACGATCACTAACGTTGCCCTTGTAATGATTGATTAACAATGGTCTCTTTATGTGCCATTCCACATTATGAAATGGATCTAGAGAGGCATATGGATCCTGAAACACCATCTGAATATTTTTTCGGTACACCTTTAGCCTCTGCCCTTTGTGGTGTGAAACATCCTCATTGTTAAAGATAATTTTTCCAGATGTTGGTCGATATAGAAGAACCATTAGTCTAGCTAGTGTACTTTTTCCACTACCACTTGCACCTACAATACCAAGTAATTCCTTTTCCCTTAATTCTAGACTAACTTCATCAAGTGCCTTTACTATGTCACCCTTTGTAAGACTTTTTCTGACTGTAAACTCCTTTGTGAGATTTTGAATTTCCATCAAACTCATGACTTCACCTTATTTTTCTTAACCTTAAAAACTCTCAACGCTGGATTGGCGATTTCATCCATTCCAAAGTTCAATAGTATGAAGGCAAACATTAAAACTGCTATAAAGATTGCAGGTGGCAATATCCACCACCACTCTCCAACAAGATAGGCTTCGTTATTTATGGCCCAGTATAGCATTGTTCCCCAATTGACCTGCTGTAGATTACCAACTCCAAGATACTCAACGAATGTAAGTCCCATGGTACCATACATGGCAGTAAAAAAGAAATTTGAAACGATTACAGGCATAATTGATTTAATTATTTGCCTGAATATAATGCTCATTTTTCTTTCACCTATTAGAATTGAAGAAAGAATGTAATCTCTCTTTGCAACTGACAGGGTAACAGATCTAAAAGTTCTAGCACCAAATGCCCAACCTGTCACCACAAGGATTAGGATTGTTGGAAAATAACCAAGATTCTGATGAATACCCAGAAAATACGCACCAAAGAGCATTATTAACAAAACTCCTGGAATTACCAAAAACACATTCACTATTGCATTTATTACTTCATTCGCACCCTTTGATGCAAATCCGGACAAAACTCCTACGAAAACGGATATCAATGTACCCAGTATACCCACGGAAAATCCAATGAGTAATGTTGGTGCAGCACCTCCTATTAATTGGGAAAATACGTCCTGACCATAACCCGTTGTACCAAGAAGATGGGAGTAGGATGGAGGAATACTTTTCTTGAAAAGATATGCGTTTGGAGGGTATGGTGTATAAAAAATTCCAACAACAGCAAAAATGATGATAGAAAGCAATAGAAGAAAACCGGCTTTTGATTTGTTGTTTTGAAGAAGAACACCAAGTGGCTTAAATATCTTAAATATTATATCAAATGCTCTGTTTTCCCGTATTTTTGAAATCATTCCTTCTTTAGTCTTATTTTCCTGAATATTACTCACCCTCCTGCTTTATTCGTGGATCCAGGAAACCCAGTAGGATATCCACAATAAGATTACCCACAAGAACTGCAATTATTACCATTAAAAATATTCCCTGCAATAGAGGGTAATCGAGGTTATCTATGGCAGTGATCATATACATCCCTACACCAGGATACGAGAATATAGATTCCTCTATAATAACACCGCTTACAGACAACCCAATAGACATAGAAAATCCAGTTAAATTCGGTAGAAGTGCATTCCTATATGCAATGCTCTTTATCTGATAGTCCTTCATTCCAAGATTTTGGGAAAAACTGATATAGTCACTATTTACATTTGGAATTATGTTATTCCTCATACCAAGGACCCAACCTCCAAGGGATGTAAGAATTATAGTACCTACGGGGAGAACAGCGTGATACATCGTGCTAATTATAAATGGAATGTTAAATCCCATATTCACAGAATCAGAGTATGCACCGCCGATAGGAAATATCTTTCCGTATACTGAAAAAATATCCAGTAGTATAAATGCAAGAACAAAGGCAGGAAAAGCTGCCATGAACATAGAAAATAAATCAATTAACAAATCCTTTCCAGTATTCCTATTAATGCCTGCATATCTTCCAAGTCTGTTACCTATGAAGAATGAAATAGTTACAGCAGATATTACCAAAAATAAAGTCCATGGAAGCGCTTCAGCTAATATAGACGAAACTGGATCAGGATAAAAAGAGATTGAAATTCCAAGATTACCGTGAAATAAATCATTTAAATAAGAGAAATACTGTAAATAAATAGGTTTGTTCGTTGAAATTCCATATTCTGCCTCGAGCTGATGTAAGTATGCAATGTTTATTGTCCCTCCAGAATCTTTTAATAAATCTTCATAAACAATTTCTGCAGGGTCTCCAGGCATCAATCTTGGTAAAACAAAATTTAGAGTGAGAGCCCCAAAAAATACACTTACAAAAATTATAAGTCGTTTAATAATATATTTTACAGGTATAGCCGTTAAAATCACCATGGAAGGAAATGATTTTTAATCATTTCTCTTTTTCTGCCTCTTGTTGACTAATGTAACACCTGCGACTGCTGCAATTACGACTACTACTATTGCTACTCCTATGTATTCATAGGTTACAGTGGATGTTACCTTAACCGCTTTTGCACTGGTAAGCGGATATAGATGCAGAACAACAACTTCTGATGGATGGGGATACCATGGCATTGGGATCCAGAATGAATTGTTCTGGTTTGGCCATCCTCCTATGGTATTGTTCACGTATTCATACCAGTCTCCAGAGTATACAAGAGGAATTATAGGCATCTGGTTTAACATTACATTAACCATTTCATTTGTGTACTTATCCTGCAGAGTTAAGTTTCCTGTTAATGTATAGTTTGCATAAGCACTCATGAAATCGGTACCAGTAGCATTCCATCTTTCCTCATTTACGTAAGCAGTCTTCCCTATTGGTGTTACACTTCCCACCAGTCCACTGTAATCGTACCATGGATTTGGTCCTATACCAGATACCGTATCTACAGCCAGCTGATAATCACCGTCAGCTATATCACTTGCCAGATTACTTCCGGTAGGGGTTGTAGTTACTACATTTATGCCAATAGCCTTTAAATCTGCAGCAATTATGGTTATGTCTGTATCCCAGTCTGAATATCCTGCAACCGACATCAATGAAATAGTTGGCACAAGTGTTCCGTTGGAGTATTCAAGTTGTTTCTTACTGTTTAGTTTGAAGCCATGTTCTTCAAGCATTGACAAGGCTTTTGACGGATTGAATTGTGCGAGACTATTTGCTTGATTTAGGTTTGTTTTATTTAGATAGGAAAGCTGCTGCTGCAAAATGTTAGCTGCATTGGCAGGTTTCTCATATCCATACTCACCTATCTGACAGATTGCCGTTCTATTTATTGCTAAGGATAGTGCCTGTCTTACATAACTCTCGTTTAAAAATGGCATCAGATCATTAACCATCATAGTAACAGGCTGTCCTGCCGGATACCAGTAATGATTTGTTTTCGGATTATTTTGAACAAATAAAGATGTAACATTAGGTTCAAAAACTGATGCCCACTGAACTTTTCCCTCTGCAAGAGCTAGACTCAATGCACTATTGCTGGTATAATCGTTATATACCAATCTATCTATTTTCGGTAAACCTTTCTGCCAGTAATGTGGATTTTTAACAAGAACTACTTTTTGTGGGCTGAAACTGGAAAGTACGTATGGTCCTGTGCCTATGGGATCTGTTACAACTGCGCTTTGGGGATCTGGGACTCCATTACTGCCTGTCTGTTGTTCCCATGATTGGTTTGTAGGCATTATAGCCTGACAGCCAATGTAAAAGAGGTAGTTTGTCTGCGGTGTGTAAAATTTAAAAGATACTTTATAGAGACCTTGTGCACTTATATTTTCTATTGCCCCCCAAGCATTAATAGCTTTCTTTTGAATGTTAAAAGTATAAACAACATCATACGAATTAAATGGCTGACCATTAGAAAAGGTTACATTCTGTCTTAATGTCATATTCAAATACAAACCACTTTTACTGAACGAATACCCAGTTGCAAGCCATGGAATAACAGTTCCATTATATGTATTAACCTGCAATAAGGGCTCATATATCATCCCCATTATACCTGTGGGCTCTGTCCATATATTATATGGATTAAAATTATCTACAAACTCTGGCGTTGCACCTGGTGACAGATAAAGCGTACTGTTGTTTCCATTTGCACTCGAACTATCTGCTGTTCTGGCAACTAAAGTAGTAGGGTTTCCGCCACTTACAAAAGAAAATACTGAAAGACCTGATAGCACCATAAGGGAACTTAACGCAAGTGCAATCAATATTCTTCTTCTCCTATAATTAGTGTTCATAATGCTAGCAAGTTGTAATTCTATATTTAAATTTAATCAGTTTGATCTTACTAACTTCTTAAGTAAAACTTGGAAATCCTTTATTTGAGCGAGTTTTATCAATGTTTATAACATTTGAAAATAATTCTAATATTTAAACTCTTTTTTTATATGACATTATAAATTTAACTAAATACGTGCACATATATACACCGTAAAAACGACCGAGAGTAAAATGAATAAAATTAAGTATAAAATAGGGATTGATTTGGAATGAAAATTAGAGTTTCTAAAAGAGGAATTATACTCAGATTTATAGTATTTTTTCTCATCATTATTTTCATTTCTCCCACAAACTTGATCCACTATCAGTCTACAAACCCCAAGGAAAGTTTCCCATCATTTCAATCTGATATTTCGGATGAAAAGATGAGTGATTATTTGTCCCATGTAAATTCCGGACTCAAACCAAATACAACAAACATCGGAACGGTGAACTGTACTCTAGATTTATTTAGTAATAAGTTAATTAAGGGTAATTCTTCGCAGAGTAATAATGGGTTGATACCTACCTGTGCAGTTTATGACAATCTTGACAGAGAGATGTTTGTTACAAACTGCTGCACAGATAATATTTTGGGAATTAATTCGACAACAAATTTGCCGACCAACTGGTTTAATGTAGGTGATGCACCACAGGCCATAGCCTTTGACTATAAGAATTCCGATCTATATGTTGCTAACAAGGGGTCATCGAATATAACTGTAATTAATACGGAGGAAAAAAGAGTTACTTCATCCATAAGTGTTGGGAGTGGGCCTGATTCTCTTGCTTATATTTCCTCAAAAAATTATCTACTCGTAGCCAGCTCATATGGAAATTCAATATCTGTAATTAATACCTCAACTAATCTGGTAACGAATACTATATCGTCAAATTCGCCATCAGCCATAGCATATGATCCTTTAAACAGTATGATTTATGTTGCCAACTATGCCAAAAATACTGTGACAACCTATAATTTTGATCTCACTATAAAGGATGTTATTGATGTTGGGTGTGGTCCAGCTAAACTCGCTATCGATACCTTGGATAACAGCTTATTTGTTGTTAATGAAAAATCAAACAATATGAGCGTAATCAGCACCATTTCAGATAAAATATCTAACACAATAAAACTTGGCAACACTCCATTTGGAATTTCATATAATCCTGAAAATAAGACAATATATGTGGCAAACTTCTGCTCAGACAATGTATATGCGATAAACACATCAACATATCTTATTAATAAAATAATAACTGTTGGATTAAATCCTTACGGCGTAACGTACAATCCAATAAATCATGAAGTATACGTTATGAATGAGTACACTGCTAATATATCTATCATAAATCCACTAACAGAATCCGTAATCTATTCAATAGATACTGGTTCGGGCCCACAGGGTGGTACCTATGATTCGTATAATGGCTTTTATTATGTTTCTAACGCATTTTCAAACTTTATTTATGAGATA
>JAKBGP010000050.1 GCA_021833045.1 Thermoplasmata archaeon | reverse complement strand
GATGAAACAGATGAGGGACATTTTCTGATTCCCTGAAAAATTATATTTAGAATTATGACTTAGGATTTTAGTGAGGATAACAGTTTCAAAATTGACCGGAAAGGTTATTGGGGCCTCTTCAGGAACAGACATTTCAATAATGGACCAGATCGGGCCAGACGAACTGTTCTGGGCGGATGTGGAAGGCTTCACACCTGATTTTCTTAATTATATTGAGAAGAGATTTTCCATTGATCCCCTGACAGTGGAGGATATCAATGCAGGAAAACAGAGGGTGAAGATTGAGGATTATCCTGGCTATACCTTCATGGTATCAAAAAATGTCACTAAAACGGGAAAAGATGAATTCAGTTATGATACAGAGGAGATATTCCTCATACTGATGGAGAATGGAATGCTAACACTTCACCAGAATCCTTCTTCTGTGGTGCAGCATTCTATTGATTCCATTGGGAACCGTGCCAAGACCATCAAGAAGGAGAAAAATTTCCCTTCACTGGTGATGCACCAGGTGTTTGATTTTTCTGTGGATTCATTCTTCAGCGCACTTTCTGACATGGAGAACTGGCTTGTTTCGGTCAGGGTTGATCTGCTGGACTTTGATAATATCACATCCAAGGAACTTAATGACCTGAAAAATATAATGGCCTTCATTTCCCGGGCCAGATCGGAGATGGGAAATCTTAGAATCACTTTGACACAGCACAGGGATGTGATGTCCCTTGCACAGAATGATGCAATAAAGTTTCTGTCCCCTGATCTTTCTCATGATTTCAGGGATATATATGATCATACATTCCAGATGATTGAGGCCCTGGATTCGTATACACTTAGGGCTGGTGATATCAGGGATTTGTATTTCACCCTGAGATCAGCGTATACTGACAATATTTTGAGGTTGCTGACCTTAGTGGCCACCATTTTCCTGCCCCTGACATTCCTGACAGGTTTCTATGGAATGAATTTCACAAAGGGATTTTACGAGCCTGCATCTTCTTCCATCTATGGGTTCTATGGGATGGTTGTGGTCATGCTGCTTATTTCCTCAGTACTTCTTTTAATTTTCAGAAAACGAGGCTGGGTATAAACACACATCAACATGTTTTTCTTGAATTTACTGTCAAAGAGAAAATGTAAATATAGAATGCTTAGACTTGAAGGAGTGAATAAAAAGCAGACTTGAATAATCGAAGGATATCTATCAAAAAAAGATTAGGGATATCCTTGATAAAGGCTCTTAATAAAATCCTAACAAAATTAAATAAAATTAAGGGGTTTAAAACGAGAATTATAGATATTTACGCACAAAGTAAGATAGTTGTGACCTCGAGAAAGTGTTATCATTTCTCAATATCAACTTTTAGAGTCATCTTATTGAACTTAACATTATGTGTTACCTTTAATGCGTATTCAGTCCTATTATCCTTGGATTCCGCTAGAATTATTCCTTTCACTTCCTTGCCACTTTTAAGCAAGTTTTCTTTGACCCACCCCATATATCTTAGAATTTGCCCTAATGTTTTGTCCGTGGAATTTCTTTTAAGTTCAATGACCACTAGATTATCTTCATTATCTACCGCTAGAAAATCCATTATTCCCACTTCTTGTGTATCGAAATGCCCACTATGTTCCTTCTGATACTCTGGATCGTAGTAACGTAATTTACCATCAAAAAGTTTCTTGAAATTTCTATGTATAAGAGATTGATAGTGCTCAACTTCTAGAGCATCTATTTGTGTTTCCTCAGCATTTTCTAAATTTTTGATCTCCGATTGCTTGGTTCCAAAGGTTTTATAGAGAAGACTGACAAATTCATCGTTGGATAGACCTGGACAATATTTTTTCTTGATTTCTAGCAGTTCAAAATTATTCCTTAAATAAAGTTCTATTCCTTTATCCTCCGGCTCATAATCTCTGTATAATTTCTTTAGAAATCTATCTTGATCACCAAAGAGAGGTATGAATATTTCAGGGTAATAAATAGAAAGAATCTTTCCTACTAAAACTCTGCTTATCCCCTTCAGATCGCCCTTTTCATTAATGAGTTTCTTTGAGAACTCCGTTAGATCTCCACTTGGTGTGTAAAACTGATCTATTCTAGAATTTGCAGATATGATCTTTAAAATAAAATCTTTTATTTTACCAAAATCTTCTTGATAGCCAAACTTGTAAACGCTACCTCCCCTTATGCTTCCCAAACATTGTGAATTCCACTCCAATTCATAAGTGAAGTTCCCCTCTTTTTTCCCTAATCCTTGAAAATAATTTTCCTTTGAAAGATTTTTGATCATTTCCTTGCTGAATGTTCTTTGGAAATACTCTCTTTTTTCATTAACCGTCTTATCATTTAACCCGTCTGATTCGAATATGTTTACATTATCAATGAACCTATTTTTATTTTCTTCAATTATTATCATTCAATTCCCTACATAAATCCTACGAGTCAATAGTATATCAACCTTTTTCCCTCCAGATATAACATATTTTGATAATGTTTTCACGGTTTGTATTACCTTCGACATTTCAAGTGCTATTTTACCCTTTTTTTATTGTTTTTTTAATTGGAACGAAAGTCTCAGTCGACATATTACAGAAAATCATAAAAGCATATATAAAGCATCACGAATTGTCATACTATGTCTCCTTCATTTCATAGGATGATGATACCCCAATCCTCGGAAAAGAAACTTTCTATCGACTTCTTCTCTGATAATCAGATCGAACAAATCTTCCATATGATAAAAATAAATATAAATAAGGATACTAGAAGAAAAAAATATCACCAGAGATATTTTCTCCTAGTGAAGTTTCTATTGAGAACAGGTGGAAGGATCGATGAAGTTCTCCAGGTGGTGCATTCTGATATAGATCTGAATAAAAATAACATTTGCATGATCACGCTGAAGCAAGGGAAGGATAAGAGAACGGGCCTTCCCAAGTTTAAGTATAGAGTAATTCCTTTGCACACGGATCTAAGGGATGCATACAAGCAGTATCTCTTGCAAAACAATATAAGAGAGGGTTCCTCTGAACTTCTGTTTCCTATGAAGAGGCAGGTTGTTGATCTTTACTTTAAAAAAATTCAGAACAACATCGGGATAAGGGTCCATGCCCACAAATTTAGACACACCTTTGCAGTGAACGCCATAATGGGCGGTGTTCCCTTGAATGTACTTCAGCAGTGGATGGGACATTCAAGTGTATTTACAACCTATATTTACATGCAGATCACCGGAATAGATACTTCAGAATTTATGGATATGGTAAAATAAAGAGTTGGATGAAATGTCTAAACAATCAAAATCAACCGAAGATTTAAACAATATTCAAAACACTGACATTCCGAATAAAATAGAGAAAATGGAAGAAATTTTTAACGAAGCAATGAGTGTCCTATCTGTAACGGGAACAAATAAAATGGCCAAGGTGATTCAAGGGCAAAAAATAAACTTGAACAGCTCGGACACTCGAAAACAAAAACCTGAAACCTACACTCAGGAATTCTTCATTATTCCAATGCTTAAAGATATTTTAGATTATGAAGGAAATTTCATATCACAGTACCAGATTAAAAAAGCTTCCGGGAGTTTTAGATATCCAGATCTTAAGATAGAACTTAAAGACTTGGATATTCTGTTAGAAAGTGAACCCATAGATGTGGACTTAAATCAAAAAGGACATGGCATTCCTCAAGTTATGGAGTGGTTAGGCCAAATTTCAGTCTCCGAAGACATCGGTATAGCTTCAAATGGAATTAGATGGGTTCTAATCTATAGGGACAGAAAAAAGAACACGGTAAGAAAGGTGGAAGAAGTAAGTCTTTCGGAAACTTTCGGTTTCTTATTCACAAAACAACAGAAGATAAAACAGTTACCTTCAGATGAAAACGACAGACAAAAATTAATGCGAGAAGAACTTAATAAATTTTATCTCGTTTTCTCTCCAGAACGAATCAAAGAAAGAATAATAGAAAATGTTGACCTTCTAGATAGAAGAAGGGAAGCTGTCACAAAAAAGTTCTATAATGAGTTTATGGAGATTGTTTTTGGCACTAGCAATAATAATATCTCTCAAAATATAGTAAAATCGGGGTATTATCTGGTAAACAAAATCATTCCCCCGAATAACGTTATTGATGAGAGAACAAAGGAGAAATTCTCCATATTATTCATGAATAGATTATTATTTATTAAATTTTTAGAGGAAAAGGATTTAGTGGATAGGGAACTACTCACTACCCTCATAAAAAAGTATGAAACTAACACACCTCCAAATTCTTTTTATAAGGCATATTTAGCCCCTCTATTTTACGAGGTGTTTAATAAACAAGAAAGAGATAGGATAACACCAGACGAAACTTACAGAAAAATTCCCTACCTTAATGGAGGATTATTCAGGCAAAATATAGAAAATGAAGAAAAATACAATATTGATAATAAAATTGTAATCGAAATAATAAATTTTATCGAAAAGTATCAATTTAGATTGGAACAAAAAGGATCTAAAGATGAATTAAATCCAGACATTATAGGTTTTATATATGAAAAGGTTATAAATAGAATCACAAATGGAAAGAGAAAGGAACAGGGTGCGTATTATACGCCGGAAGATGTTACGGTTAATATTTCAAAGAGCACAATATATTCCTATCTCTTGAAAAAGATAAAAGAAATGCTCAGAAAGGATTACGAATGGAATGATGCTCAACTCCGTAAATATACAAATTTGGAGCAATTACTGGATATTAAACAACGATTCACTAACGACAATGGTATGTGGAGAAGCATTCTTAAAATTGTGAAAGAGATTAAAATTATTGACCCTGCATGTGGAAGTGGGCACTTCTTAATTACAGTCCTGAATGTTCTGACACAGATTCATAAAACCATATTCACTTGTATGGGAGAAACGAGTGATAACGAGTTTAAACTTAAATATGAAATTATCACCAATAACCTTTTTGGCAGTGACATCGATCCCATTGCGGTGGAGATTTCCAGGTTAAGGCTTTGGTTATCTCTGATTGGTTCAATGGAAGTTGGAAAGGAGAAGCAGACAGAGAAACTTCCAAATATCGAGTACAATGTAATAAATGGAAATTCATTGCTTGGTATAACTAATATTAAAGAAATTAAATCAGGGACAATTGATGGTGATACGCTAAATGAAACAGAGGAAGATTTGAGACAAACAGAAGAATTGATACAAAAATATAAAACGGAAAGTGATCCGGTTAAATCCGAAGAGATGAGAAATGAACTTAGAACAAAGTACAAAAAACTTGAATTGCTGGCAGATAGAGTATATCTTAAAGGAAAAATAGAGAATGTTGGAACACCGCTTTTACATTGGCCAATAGAATTTATTGATGTTTTCGCCTCTGAAAATTCCGGGTTTGACGTTATAATTGGAAATCCACCATATGGTAATATCCTGAAGGATAAAGAGAAAGAGTTCGTTGGAAGATATTCAAAATCTATAGATGAAATTGCAGGTTCATTTATTGATAGAATGATTCCACTCTCGAGTGTCGGTGCAAATTTGGGTTTTATTGTAACATACGCTATAACTTTCAACAAGGATCTATCTAATACTAGACACAACTTAATTACGGAATATGAAAAAACAACCATTTTAACCTTTGACAGGGATAGATGCAGAATATTCAGTGAAATGAGCCAGAGCGTGTCTTTTCTTTTTTGTGAAAACAAGTGTAAAGGAAATAATGGAAAAATGTATACCTCTCAGTTTTACCGTGATATTCCGGATAATTTCGATTGCCCAGTTGAAAATGTTGATGGACTGACATTTTTTGAAAAGTCTTCATCCCTAAGTACTTTGACAGGAAAACATAGAATACCAAAAATAGGTAGTCAAAAAAACAGAGAGATTCTTATCTCCTTAAAATCAAACCCTGATGTCTTGAATAAGATTATTGCCAGAAACAATGGAAGAAATGCATGGTACAGATCTAGCGGGAATTATTGGTATAATGCTTGGGACTTTGAACCTTACACAAGTTCGGAAATAAAAAAAATAAATATAGAAGAAGAATATTATAACTTATTTCTTGTTATTATGAACAGCAGTCTTTTTTATTTTTATTTCAGAGTGTATGGTGATGGAAGACATATGAATTCAGATTTAATGCAATCATTCCCCATTCCTGGTGAAAAATTCATAGAAGAATATAATGAAGAACTTTCTCACTGCTCAAATAATATTATGAGGGCCCTTAAGGAAAACTTCGATGCCAAGAGGAATAGGTTTTTGACAAGCAAAGCTAAGCGAAGCATTGATGAATGTGACAAACTATTAGCAAAAATGTATGGATTTACACAAGATCAAGTGGATTATCTAATAAATTATGACAAGGAGATACGAGGAGAAACAGATGATGAGAATGAAAATTTACACATCTGAAGATGTTAGAGTGTGCCTCTCAAATTCCTGTGGACTTTTAATTGCAGCATCTAAATTATTCAAAGATAAAAATCTCAAACCCTACTCTCCCGCACTTGTTGAACTAGCATTTGAAGAATTAGGAAAAACTATTTGCGTATACAAGATGAGTGAATTAGGGGAAGAATTTTTAAACAAAATTAAACCGAATGCAAGAAACTGCGAAACAACTTTTACTGAACATGACGTTAAAATTGAAGAAATGAAGGAGTTCATAATTTATATCAGAGACAAATTTTCTAAAAAAGGTCTTCCCTTGAATAACAGAGATTTGATTAAAGATTTTCCAGAAAAACTTGGGCTTAATAAAAAGAAGCAGATAAGATTTAAAAAAGAAACAAAAAATAAATATAACATTACATCTGAAACCTCAAAAAGAGTGATGGAAGTCATAAATAGAAGCCTCGATAAAGACATTCTAAAAAAGGATCATTCCGTGATAAAAAATATGAGAGAAGATTCGCTTTACGTCAAGATTTTATCTGGGAAGATGATCAAAAACGATAAAGTTGACCCAAATATGATCTCTATAATTGCTTTTTTAGTTTATTCCATTTCATCTGCATTAATTGGAGAAGTTGGGGAATTGGAATTTTCTGAAAGTTTAATTCTAGATGCCGCCTATTCATTAAGTGTAAAAAGTTCATTGCATAAGGAAATTGAAGGAATGCTTAAAAGATAAGTGAAATTTATTTATTCACATCTTTTATACGTTGCGCGCACTTCTTCCTAGGATTGCTGATAAAGTTTATTCGTTCGTTTAGGCGATAATTATATTTAGTCCGAGAAATTTTCATTTAATGAATATTATTGTAGCGTTGTATAACATTTTAGAACCTCTAAGACCTTTTGGTACCCTGTTCTTGGCTTTTGTTACCATTCTAATTTTATTTATCGGGAGTTTTCAAAAATATTACAATAGAGCTAAACTTGATGCTTTTGTTACCGACAAAGATTCAAGTATGCTTTTAATTGAAATAAAGAACTCAGGACGATCATCTTCAATAAAAAGTTATATCAGAATTACCATAAATCTCAAAGCTGGTGATTTGTTACCAACTTATTATGGCATTAATTCATTAGTTTCTTCCTCAAACCCTGAAACAAAAATATTTGAAGATTATGTTGTATGGGGCATTTCAGGCAATCCGACACATAAGGATATCTCTCCAAGAACTTCAGATCTTGCAATTGTAGGTAAAATAATAAAATATGGTAATAACAACGATGGAGTCTTGATTGCTTCGGAGGGGTGCTTCTCACCACCTAGAACATTACTAAATCCTACACGTGACTATAAAATTAAAGTGCTTTTTGGTGCTGAAAACGTCAAACCTAAAAAGAAGAATTTTACAATAAAATGCGAACTAAATAACCAAAACAAGTTGGTCTCTTGTTACCTTCTAAAGAACTCAGAGTGATATTCCTTCTCTGATCAGCTATAGTCTATTGATTTCATCTTGGTTCTTATCTTTTTCTTTACTAAGTTTTTTCCAAAATTCATTCTTTTTATGTTTATCTATAGACAAAGTAATATGGACAGGATAACCAGATGGAGGCATTCCTTTTTGATCTTCTATAAGATCTCAACAAAATGGACACATTCTATAGATAAATGATACTCCCGAAACTTTATTTGAAAACCCCACTATAAACTCTCTGTATTCCTCTGACATAATGATATAATAATATAATGTATAAAAGTGTTTTCTATGGTAATTTGTTAGGTTTTAATAGAAATATTGAATATAGTTTTTACTTCTCTTTGGTATCATCGTCATTGCCTTCTCTATTGATTCAGCCTTAACTAATTAATCTGCCAATGTTCGTAAGGAACCGGTAAGTCTACAACCTTCGTCAGTGTCTGAGAATCCACTATCATCTACAATTGTTCCACAATCTATAATGGGGAGCCATAGAGCGCTCTCGTCGGAGAATCACAATCAATAAATATCATAGGATGAACTAATTCCCATCATTTAATAAGATTCTTTAACAATAAAAAGAAGTCTGCTGTCGTGTCTCCAATCTCGTGTTGTTGACATTAGAAATTGTGAAGCAGTTTCAACTTCCGAGTTTCTCCATATTAGTAAAAGCTATCATTACACTATACCAATGTATTCCTTCTCGGTTTCAATGTATTCTTTTATTTCTTGTTCTTTTCCGTAAAACGATGATATCTGCTTGTCTGAGAAATCAGTGATTTTCTTCAGATTTGTTTTAGACAGTTCATCCATATATTCATGTATAACGATGGCCCTGAACTTTTCTTTCCATTGTTTATGTGTAAGAATAGAAACAACAACATTTAAAGCTCTTTCATCACTCCAAACCGCAAATATGAAGAACGGTATTTTTGCTATGTCTAGTCTCACGTCAACAGAGTATATACCCTCTCTATCGAGTTGAGGATCTGACCACTTGTCTTTGACCTTTTCCCCGTAAGTTTCTTTCATAAAATTTACGAGATCCTCAAGAAAAGTTCTTCTGACCCTTTCTTTGTTTAAATAATCTATATCAGTTATCTTTGTAATGGCCTGTAAATATGAGAAAAAGTAATCAGCAATTAAATTAGATTCATATATTCTCATCAACAGTTCACCATCTGAATATTCAACTTTGAATGAATTTAATATACTATTAAAAATGTCTGCTCTAACACCCGAATCCCTAGTGATATTGGAAGTGTCCATCCAATATGATAAATGCATAAGAGTGTGTCCATTATCGGTAAGAATCAAACCTTTGCTGTCTTGCTTCAAGTAAATAACATACCCATCTCCATCATCAAAAGTAAAAGGTGTGATTATTTGATAAATGCCAACCCCCTTGTCTCTTACTTCAATTTCATTACATATTTTCTTCCTGAGTTCATTAGACATGGATTCTAACTTAGTATTCATATAAACTCATCATCCCTTCTCTTTTCTCTTCTATATGAGCAATACGACATATATATTTATACGCTCCCTCCATATCAGCGAACTCAGTAGATTTTTCTGCATAATTTTCAGCTTTTAACCCTAATAGTTGGTATCTCTCCGTAGCTTTATGAATATGGAATTCTCCGTCAAATTTTGTACCCTCCAATTTGTTTTTATGAATGTGACCGTTGCCATTACATCGTATCAGGTTTATTTTAATATTAGAATCGGGAAAATTGTAAGAGAGTCCTACGGAAAAGTCTAATGGGTCAATTGTATTTTGACGCCAAAACAGATAAAATTGACCACTCGAATTGTTGCACCTAAGGTGAATTTCCTTTTTTCTATGGCTATCTTGAGTCCGAAACTTAGCTCTATTTAAATCTTCCAAAAAGAAATATTTTGGTTTTTTTATTAAATCCTCAATTTCCACATCTCTAAGAATTAAAGTCACCACACCACACCCCGTTTTCATTCTCTCCTAAACATTTTTCGATTGCCAAGTCCTTTTTTACTGTTTATTGTTACTCCACTTTACTTTAATTGAATTGTCATTAAATCCGAAATGTCTCATTAACACAAGAGCATTGTTTTCAATTGCCATATGTGATCCATGCACTTCTAGAAATAATCCGTTTGATAAAGTATAGGAATCAAAAAAACTAGCTCCATTCTTATGTATAGGTTTATCATTAATGATATATCTAATTGGTCCAGATTCTATTGGAACATCAGTTAATTTCAGTTTTTCTTTTGTTATTAACCATTCAGCTGTTCGAATAAGTACCTCTCGAACCTTAGACACATGAATAGACTCACCTGATATCAAAAGATCAATGGGACGCACAGGAGAGGACCTCTTTTCTTTTTTCTGCGCTTCAAGAAAAGTTTCCCTTTTTGGAAACTGGTTCGCTTCAATATTATCCTTTTTCATTTCCACTTTGGTTTTATTATTGTAAACCCCAAACTCAGAGAAATTAGAAATTATTAACGATTTTTTTATTATTTCTCCAGGTTTTTCATCAATAATTACCCATCTCTCTATCCTTTTTTCTGGAATATGAACTTTTTTAAAAGCATCATAGAATTCCCACACATTACCATCTGTGGCAATGAAATAGGAAACTGCACTTGCAATGCAATAGCTAATGTGTTGGTTGAGATCTTCTGCTGCTCCTAGTTTTTTAGCCCCAACAAATGCAATAATATTTCCTTCTGTATCTATCATTGCATAATCAGCCCTACCACTACCAGTTGAATACTCTGGAAGAATTTGGCTTGGATTTGCTGTATCCCACCCAAGTAACCTTAAGAATGGATCAATAAGCGTATATCTGACGAGCATTTCATTTTTCGAAAGATCTTTTCTGTAAAGTTCAATTTTATTCCGTAGTTCATCTATCTCCTTTATAGCAGCATTCATAAATTCACCTAACAACTATATCACCTCTTTGTCTTCCGTTGACATAGAGATAAAATTGGAAAAGCAATTCACTTCAAATTCTCTTCTTCCTTTATTTTCCATAGGATGAAAAGAAAACGTAATCTTGGAATATATTTCAGATAGCAAATCCATTATTCATATAAAAGACAGATATTAATAAATATAGCGATATTCACTTTATCAATGGTAAATCACGAATAATAATAACAATCTACACAACAGGACTCTAACATCTTAATTTTAAATCCCTTATAAAGACAGAAATTTTAGGAAAAACAATATTCTAAAAAGGAAAAACGGGGAGTCGCAGGGAGTGGGAGCACTGGGATTTGAACCCAGATCTGCGGGTCTCTTCCCGGTTCATAGTTCCAGTCAATCATCACGAATCAGATG
>JAKBGP010000049.1 GCA_021833045.1 Thermoplasmata archaeon | reverse complement strand
TGGTTCCAATAGATGAAATGTTGTTGATGAATGCCAGGAACTTTCCCCTGATGGAAGAATCATACATATCAGCTATGAGGGAGAACCAGTTTACCGTGATCATGGAACCGAAGAGGGCAATAGATGAATAGATTATTATAAGCACATAAGGCGTTCCTGAAAATGGCATCAGGAACCACAGGATCGCAAGAATCAAGCTTCCTATGAAAAGAAAAACCTTTCTCCTGCCAGTTCTGTCGCTCAACTTGCCCCACAGTAGCTGGGCCCCATTGCTGATGGAGTTGAAACTGGACTGAAGCCATCCCATTTCAATTGCACCCGCACCAAGTATAACTGCATAAATTCCCACAAAGGTTGAGGCAGCAGTGGCCCCCACAGATGAAAGGAACGATCTGAGTCCTATGAGCGTCTTATTTCCCGCCATCAGTTACATCCCTGTAGGAGCATTCTTATGTTTCAATCCCATAACATATACGTTTCCTCAATTATTCAACAGTTCAGACACTTATCCAACACTTTATCAGAGATATCTAATCATTCAATAATTATTTTATCAAAAAACAACTCTTTCTTATGAACAACTCCTAATAATTGGATTATCAAAAACGGATTTTCTGAAATGATGCTTCAGATGTGGCAACCTGCAATATTTATCATAGGTGCATCATGCTTGCAGGTCACGAAGTTAGGTAGAATTTATATTCATATTTCAATTACCCCTCTAATTCACGAAAGTGTAACATATCAATTTCAAAATAGGTGATATATTGGCGAATGGAGAAAATGCAGGTTCAAAACTGAGCGAAGACAGGGAAAAATTCAGATGGTCCAACAGTAAGTACAAGAGAAGAATGCTGGAACTGAAGAAGAAGAGTGACCCACTGGAAGGGGCCCCTCAGGCAAGAGGCATAGTTATTGAGAAGATAGGTATAGAGGCAAAACAGCCAAACTCAGCCATAAGGAAGTGCGTTAAAATTCAGCTCATAAAGAACGGAAGGCAGATCACAGCCTTTGCACCCGGTGACGGGGCAATTAACTACATTGATGAACACGACGAGGTTATTGTCGAAGGAATCGGTGGAAGTAGAGGAAGAAGTAAGGGAGACATCCCTGGAGTCAGATATAAGGTAGTGGCAGTAAACACCATTTCCCTCAGGGAACTAGTGAGGGGAAGAAAGGAGAAGACGGTGAGATAATGGAAATAAAAATATTCGGAAAATATGACACATCTGCCATAGAGGTTCATGACGTGGGACTTTCAAAGTACATAAACCTCAATTCATACATGAACCTTCACACTGGTGGCAGGTTTTCAAACTATTCTTCAGGAAAGAAGAATGTGAACACTCTCGAAAGGCTCATAAACAAACTCATGAGAACCGAGAAGTGGACAGGAAAGAAATATGGTGCATACAGGATCCTTAAAGAAGCATTCCAGATAATTGAGGACAAGACCAAGCAGAATCCAGTGCAGATTCTTATAAACGCCATAGAAAACGCTGCACCCAGAGAAGAGGTGACCAGGCTGAAATATGGTGGAATTGCAGTTCCAAAGGCAGTGGATGTTGCACCATCCAGAAGGCTTGACGAGGCCCTGAGAAACATTGCCATAGGAAGCACAGATGCTTCATACAAGAGCAAAAAACCCATAGAGGCATGCCTTGCGGATGAAATTATGCAGGCAGCAAGAAACGACCAGAACTCTCACGCAGTTTCCAAGAAAGAGGAAATAGAGAGAGTAGCAGCTTCTGCAAGATAATTGCAGAACCTTCTAATATTTTTATCCATAAAATTCCAATGATACTGCGAGCAGAGTTATGAGTGCCATCAGGAACAGTGTTATGTACGAAAGATAGTGTGATGTTTTCCTGAGCTTCCTGACCTCATCCATCTTCCCATCCCTGACCATGTTCATTATCTTTTTTCCATGATACATGTTGTTCCCATACATCAGCAGTATCATTGCTCCCACAAGAATGATCTTTGCAAGCAATATCTCGCCATAGAATGTGTTATAGAGAGCAGAATAGTTACCTCCAAGGTACCAGGTCATATTGTAAAGCCCGGTAAATATAAGAATTATTACAGATATATTTGTAAAAAAGGCAAAATTCTTACCGATGGTTCCAACGATCTTTGTTCTAAGCTTCTCATCATCCGTAATCTTGTAGGAAGACGGCATCACCACAAGCCAGATGAAAAAAGAACCTCCAACGAAGAAAATTGCAGTGAATACATGGATCCACAGTATAACGATATCTGCATATTCAATAAATGCATTCATATTCTGTACATAGCCTACTGTTTAATGAACATTTTATGATTAGTTATTCATGTAATTCTTCCTGTTTCAGGCTTCTCTTTTTTATGCTTTCAGAAAGGAGGTCGTGTATCTTCATCCTGAGTTCTGTTATATCCTCATCATACCCGCCCTTTCTCAATTCAAAAGCGATCTTTACCTCTCTTATGATGAGGCTTGCCATGTCTTCAATGGCATAATTCAATGTCATAGCATCCTCCAGATCCACGAGAATATCTGGAAAAAGTATATCTCTGCCCATGGATGATGCAAGCATTTTCTCCCTTATGGTTTCCCTGAAGAGTCTGAGGTTTGAAACATATCTTTCACCGCTCTTGGTCAGTTTATAAACCTTTGCCCTTCCTCTTGTATCATAGGTTATGAGTCCCTGTTTCTCAAGGGAATGCAGCAATGGCCTTATGGTACCTCCAGAAACTATGGAACCATCCCATTTCAGTTTTCTGGAGAGTTCATAACCACTCATGGGCTTGAGTGAAAGAATGAAGAGTGCACTATCAAGATATTCACCTGCGCTCATATATCGATTTCGATATCTTTATTGACTATTTAAATTCATTACATGATCATCTATTGCATGAACGCATTCCAAAATGCAATAGTTAAATAGATTCTCTCTTTTCCTTATATAATGGCATCTGGCCTCAACGCACTGATTCCTTCCAGTTTATTTGGGTTCTCTTCCTTCACAATTTATGTGATCCTAATTTTTATCGCCATAGCACTGATTTTCTGGGGAAAGGCATCCTGGAAAATCATAATGTATGCAATGGGGGCGTATATAGGGTTTGTGTTTACATCCATAATGCTGATTCGATTCCATGTCACCACCCTGCCAACTTTCATCATTCTGCTTATAGGTGCAGTTGTTGGGGCAATACTGGTAAATTTTGCAGCCAAGGCATTCATATGTTTTGTCCTTGCAGGAAGCATAACTCTTGCGTTGTATCTTTTCACTCCAATAAACACAGTTGTTGCTGCGGTGATAGGAATAATCATTTTCTTCATATGTTATGTTCGTTTCGAGAAACTGAGCCTTTATGTTGCAGCATTTGCAGGAGCAATGGCTATGTGGTTTGCACTGGTTGGGCTCGGTGTGCAGAACCTGAGTGCGCAGGTAGTTGCAGGTGTTGCAATGATAGGAGGAATCATGCTCCAGAAATATGAGGAAGATCTGGAAAAAAGAAACAAGAAGCCCCCTCCATTCACGAGATGGTAATCAAATTATGAGACAAATCTTTTCTCAAGAATTTTCATGAAGTCCTCTGCAGTGGCATTTATAGTGTAATCTGCCAGCCTGTTTATTGGTGAAGATGGATCATTGTTGATTGATACAATCTTCCCTGCATATCTCAACCCTGACATATGATTATCCATTCCGGAGACACCCACTGCGATGTAAAGTTCAGGAGAAATGGCCATTCCGGTTATGCCGATCTGCTGCTGCCTTGGAAGCAGGTGCATATCGACAACAGGCCTGGTTCCACCCATTCCTATGCCGTATTTTCTTGAAAATCCCACAAAGGATTCCACAAGGGATCTAGATTTAACCCCCCTTCCAAGTCCTATGACTATATCTGCACTGTTCAGGGGAAGATACTTTTCCTCTATTCTCTCATCGGAAACTGTTTCATAGAGACCTGATGATTCTGTTTTTATGGAATGAATTTGGAATTCCTCCCTGGAAAATGCCTGTTTGAACATTCCTGGCCTGACAGTTGCCATTCCAGGCTTTGTTTTTGATAGTATCCTTGCTATGATACCTCCACCAAAGGCAGGCTTGAACTGGACAAGCTTTCCATTCTCATATTTTATATCCACACAATCGGCAGTGAGGCCCAGTTTCTTCTCTGCTGCAATGAATGCAACCACATCCCTTCCTGTGGAATTAGAAGGAAAGATCACGAATTCCGGCTTTAACTGATCAATGAGCTTCCCTATCTCCATCGAAAGTGAAAATGGATCCGTGGAGTCAATATGGTAATAGTGATTCGCAGGCATTCCTTTGAGTTTGTCCGGTGATACGTTTCCTGCCATGACTGTGAGAAATTTATTGGTTCTGGAAAGTTTGGAAACCTCCGACGCTATCTCTATAGAAACAGTGCTGTCAAGCAGTGCAATTCCCATTACAGTTCCACCGGAAAAGTCAGTTTCGAGTCTTATCTCTTCTCTGGAATCTTTTTTTCCCTTATTTTTCAAAGCACTTTCAAGCATATCAACCGCTTCATCAAGGGTGATATTTTTCGGAACTCTCTTAGACTGAAGCATTTCAGTTCCATCCACAATAGTGAGCGATCCGGAATTGCCATTGAAATCCAGTCCAAGCTTCCCAGAATCAATTATCTGTACTCTCTCCTTCATGTCCGGAACAGAATCATCAATTTTTCTTGCCCTGTTTATCTTCTCGCTCACTGAAATCATCATGGGGAAACTGCTTTTGATTTTCAAAATTCCATGCTCATAATCCTGTTCCAGAAAGACTCCATTCTCCTGAACCTCTATTTTCGAAATGGATGAGAAGAACCTGTATTCACACATTTTTGATATTTCTGGAGGAACCTGTGAAGTTTCTCCGTCCAAAGAGTATTTCCCGCCTATCATGAGATCTGGCTTTCTCTGTTTTGCAAAATATGAAAGGATGTATGCGGTGGCCCATGTATCTGCACCACCGTATTTCCGGTCAGTGATCAGGAATCCTTCATCTGCACCCATACGCAGGGATTCGTTGATGACATCTATGGCCTGAGGGGGCCCCATAGAAACAACCTCCACAGTGAAGCCATGCTTCTCCTTGAGCCTGATAGCCTCCTCAACAGCTCTCCTGTCGAAGGAATTCATGCTGAGGGGAACATTCTCTCTGATGATTCTTCCTGTTGCTATGTCGAAAGAGACTTTGTTCACATCAGGAACCTGTTTTACAAAAACAAGAATTTTCATTAAATCTCAACCATTACGTCACCATTCTCAACCTTGGTCTTGAAGGATTTAAGAGGAGAAATATCTCCCGCACCGTCCGGAGGGCTAATGACTGAACCATCCTTTGGATCAAACGTGGCAAAATGGTTTGGGCAAATGAGCTGATGGTCATCCATAAATGCCTCAGAGAGATCATACTCCTCATGAGTGCACAGATGTGATGTAGCATAGAATTTATCCCCATCTCTAATTATGAGCACCTCTTGGTTATTCACACTTATCTTTGCAAGATCTCCATCCCTCATACTGTTTTCTTTTGCAACTTTGTACCAAGTCATGTTTATCTATGCAATATCCAGATTTCATTTATAAGTGTGTTGGGGAAATAGAGATTATAAGGCGATATCGAGAATAAATTATTTTTATTTTACAAATTGGTGAATATTTGATAACTTAAAGATATAACATGAAAATTAAAAAGATTAATAGTCATTTACAATAAACATACATGGCCAGGCAAGGCTGTACTGTTTCAGATATATCAATACTTGAAAAAATCATAAATCTCGGAAATCCTTCTCTTGAAGATATAAGCAAGAGTGCTGGAATGTCCAAGACAGCCATACTGAAGCACATCACATCCCTTGAAAAGGCAGGCTATGTTCAGAGGAAATATCAATCATCAGGCAGGGGAAGACCTGTATGTAAGATATCAGTTAGGGAACTTCGAATCAGGAACAAAAGGTACCCTGATCTTAAAGATGAGGCCCTCAACTTCATCGAGAATAAAATTGACGGGGAAAAACTTCCTTATTTTATAGACAATTATATAGAAAGTGTCACATCATACCTGAAGGAGAATCTTGAGAATCTTATCCTGGAAGACAGAATCGCAGAATTCTCAAGGATCAGGAATTCTGAAGGTTACACTACCAGGATTGTGTATGACGACGAAAATGAATTCACGCTGATCCAGGGGGCCTGTCCAATCAGTTCCTTTGCGAGGAAGCATAGAAAGATCTGTGAAAAGGAAAACTCGATATTCAGCGAGATTTTTGGGATGGATTCTTGCCTGAAAGAAACCATAGCCACAGGCTCGAACGTATGTTCCTTTTCCATAACAAGAAAGAAGGCCAACCAGATTGAAAATAATCCTGTTTGATGATGCAATTTTTAGAGAGACGGGGGCAAGCCATAGTTTCTTCATTCTGAATCCAAATAATCTATAAATTCAATGTTCGTATAAGGTTTCATGGATCCGCTGGTCAGGAGAAAAACACTTGAGGCCGGTAAGCTTGGTAAAATGGCTCTTGAGTACGCACAGTCACTCATAGAACCTGGATCACTTTTACTGGATGTTGCAGAAAAGACTGAGCAGTTCATAAGGGACAACGGAGGACTCCCATCCTTTCCACTGAACCTTTCCATAAATAATGAGGCTGCACATTACACCCCTTCACCGGGCGACACCAAAACTTTCAGGACAGGAGATGTGGTGAAGGTGGATATTGGGGCGCAGGTCGAAGGATACATATCTGACAATGCTGCAACAGTGGAAGTCGGAAACCAGGGGAAATACAGCGATCTCATAGAATGTTCCAGGGCAGCGCTCAATTCCGCGCTTAAGGTTCTCAGGCCCTCTGTAGAGATTAACAGGATAGGTGCAGCCATAGGAGAAACAATAGAATCTTTTGGATTCAAACCGGTAAAGAATCTGGGCGGACATGGAATTAAGCAATATGATCTGCACTCAACTATATTCATACCAAATTATGATGATGGCAACAGGAGAAGGATAGAACCGAACCAGCTCATTGCAATAGAACCTTTTGCATCCACAGGTATTGGAATGATACACAATGGGCCTGGAGGAAATATATACATATTCAGTGGAACAAAACAGAAGAAAGGCGATCCGGTCATAGACAATTTCAACACGCTTCCATTTGCAGAGAGATGGCTTGCAAAGATCAAGCCGGATTATAAAGAATATCTGAAGAAGAATCTTTTCATGAAGCAGATCTCACACTTCGCAGTTTTGAAGGAGCACAGAGGTTCAATGATATCACAGGCTGAACACACAGTTCTGTTTGATGGGGATTCTGTGACTGTGACTACTCTTTGATTATTCTGATGACTTCATTCAGGGCAATATCCCTCATTTCTTCAATATTCAGCCTGCCTGGAATGTTCAGATATGCCAGGGAAAGTGCCTTTCTTTCCACGCACATCCTGTAGAGCCCATAAACTTCAGACAGGTATTGTTCCTTTTCAAACAATAAATATCTTTTTCCCCTGCTCCCCCTTTCCATGAACATCTTGCTGTTGAAGTCTATGAATATAGTGAGATCAGGGTTTATATGAAACATTTTCATGAATGTAAGCATCCATTCAAAGAATGAATTGTCATCAGGAAAATATTTCTTGAAATAAACACCCTGATAAGCAAAGGTTGAAAGGGAATATCTCACGCAAAGGACAATCTTTCCTTCAGACAGTTTTTCCTTTATTGTGCGATTATGGATCTCCCGGTCTTTCAGGAACAGGGATGTGAGAATAGGAAATTCAGTTTCAGGTGAAGGTTCATTTTCATACAGAGATGAGAATCTTTCATCAAAGAATGAAGTTGGTTCATCCGTAAGAAAAACATCAAAACCCATGTTTTCAAGGTGATGATAGAGACCATCCACCAGAGTACTCTTTCCTGATCTGTCTATACCCTCAAGAACAATGAACTTCCCCTTTTCACTCATTTAAAGCAATATATTGAAGTCATAGATAAACCTGCATATGTAGATGGATTGGGACAAAATTATTCTACCATGCTTTTGTTTCACTATGGCTTTCGGGTGAGTTTGTTATGATTCCAAAATAATACTCCGCATTATACTTTTCCAGATATGGAAGCAACCATCTGCAGATCAGAATCCTGTATTGTATTCATTGCCATGAAGACTACAGAAGGCCAACATGCTCAACCTCAGGCAGTACAGTTATCTGAG
The DNA here is from genome assembly GCA_021833045.1 of Thermoplasmata archaeon. The sequence goes on along the minus strand of JAKBGP010000049.1, from coordinate 3,062 downwards.
GTGTACTAACCCAGAGATGATAATAGACTACAGGGAACTGTTTCTGAAATAATATGATCCCAAACTTTCGTTACATACGGCATTGATTCAGAGTGCCGAATCTAAGCTCTTTACAACTTTTGATTTATATTGGTGGTTTTACGCTCTACAGAATATCGATAAATTACATAAGATATCAACAGTAAAAATACTGAACTTCCGGAAAATTCGTATAAATTTTTTAAAAGTAGGTTAGGGTGAACAGATACTTCAAGCAAGAAAAGACCCGTATAAGTCTGAATATTCAAATTATTATAGTTAGATGAACTGTTAATCCATAGCACCTCTCCTCTTTTCATTGAATAGACATGTCCATTTATTGATATATTAACGAGGGTGTTATAGTCTGATAGTAAGGTGAAGGAGACCTTTTCAAATGGATAAACATTCAATTCAGAATGAAAATCTTGAGGAATATATGTTTGAAATCCAGAATACTGAATACCATTAATCATAATGGAAAGTGATAATGTGAGAAGCAAGAGTACAATAATTTTATTCATGGAAACGACCTCCATTTTTCAATAGAAATAGATGTAATAAGAAATACTACTGCAGAAACTACATAATCGGTCAATATATTAAAAAATCTCCAATTCAAGACTATAGACGAATTTGAAAGAGACATAGGTGTTAACCCATAAACCATCAATATTTCACTCTGAGAAGTAAGATAGCTTTCAAGGAATATGGGCAAAATGAAAATGAATAAAATTAGAAACATTGGTATTTGAGGTTTCCTGAAAAGAATAGAAGTTGCCAACATTAAAAAATAATAGAATAACACATACAGCAACACCGCATAAAATACGTTAAAAGAAATATTGATTCCTGAATTATCCAGAATTATAAAAGGGAAAAGCAAGGCAAGTGGCAAACCGGATACTGTGAACAATACGAGTACTGAAGTTCTTGACAAGTTCGCTGAGAAATAAAAAAATCCCTCATTTTTTTCATACATATTTGTCAATTTAAAATTAAAATTCATCATATATGCAATGCACATAAACGTTACAAATACTGCCACAGTTCTAATTCCATTGTTTGTTGGTGAGACAAAAAACGTCAATACGATAGCTAATATGAATGAAACTGGAAGAATCAAGGTATTTGCAGAATAAACTACAAACCAGACGAAAAGATTTTTTAGATTCTTAATAATTCACCGACCTCCTGAAAGAAACAATATATTTCATAATTTCATCCATAACTTTGAGGTCAGGTTCCAATGATAGGATCAATTCATTATTTTTAATTGTAAAATCTATTGAGTAGTTCTTTAGAATCCTGCTTACTTCAGATGGTTCTGTGACTGATATCCTTATAATCTTATTAATTACATTTGAAGTGTATATTTCTGACAGCATGGTATCTTTGTTTTTCACAATTTTAACTATGTGAAAATCTCCTGAATAAACAAAATCGTCTTGATGTGTTGTCATGATTATGTCCTTTTTTTCGGATTTTATTATCTCAGCCACAATCAACTGTCTTTCCTTGTCAACATTTACAAGTGGTTCATCCATAATGATAACATCTTTTGAAGAGAAAAGTGTAAAAGCTATTGCGCAAAGGCGTTTTTCCCCGCTTGACATACTTCTCAGTTGTTGCATAAGCAAATAATTCACTTTCAACTTTTCCAGATAAAAGGAAACACTGTTTTCAGAAGTGTATGAAAGTGCATAATCTATAATATCTGCAAATTTCAGTGAAGATGGAAACTGACATTCTGATGGAAGGTATGACATTTTTTCTTTGACCTTCTTGAAATCACTTATAGAATCATATCCAAAACATCTTATATGCCCACCATTTGGCCTTGTCAATCCGAACATCATTGATAATAGAGTTGTTTTTCCAATTCCATTTGGGCCAAGTATCAAAGTTTTACCTCTTTCGAATGTGAAAGATAAATTTTTAAATAAAAATTTTTTATTAAATTTCTTTGATACATTGTCCAGTTCTATCATGATCACACCGATATTTTTCTAAAGCAAATAGTAGACGTATGTATATGGAAGTATAAAAATCATCATCATTATCGATCCAAGCAACGGAAAAAACATCGATTGATACACGTTCCATTTTCTACTTCTGCCATAGCAATACAACGTACATGCTACGAGGAAGATGCTTCCTGTTAATATTCCATACTCAATATAATGAGATATAATTGGTACGAATTGAACATTTGTGCTTATAAGTGTAATGGTTGAACCTGCTGAAAGAATAAAGTTTTCCGAGTTATTCGAATGACTCGCCACATCCAAAAGAATTGTAGTTCCACCCAGAAGGTCATATAGCGTGGAATAACTCTTGTTTTGGAAGCATTCATTATATATACTTTCTGTACCTGTGAAACTAACAAAGCTATTGCTTCTATACATCAGGTTTCCGTTTTTTAAAGACGCATACTTGATGTTCATAGTTTCTGATCCATACAAGGGGTGCCCACCACTGGGAGTTTTCAAATTGTTATCATAGATTCCACACACAAACAATTTTTTAGTAATACTGATAAAACCGAAAATGGAACTGTAAGGAGAGTTTTCAAGGGCATGGTTTGAACTCTGGCAAATAGTGTGATTATTAAGAGGATCTGAAGGAAAGGTGGGAGTGTCAGAATATATAATATCTATTAGGGTTGATAAATTAACACCGGTCGTGGTATCAGAAAATATTGTTTTATTCCCAATAAAAGATAATGTAAAGCAAGAAGTGAAGTTCTTTTGGTATACTAAAAGCTCTTGAGAAGTTGTTCCATTCCCATTATTATAAAGTGCTATAGCTGATTTTTCCTGATATTTCAGATAGTTTATATTTCCGATATTATCGTTCTGACCATTTTTGATCAATGATATAGTTAAAGCCGGTAAAGAAGCTATCAGCAAGAAAACAATAAAAAAAATGAATAATTTATATTTATTCAGAAAGAGCACCCTCCTCTTTATCCATCAACAGGAATGGGAACCTGAATCGGCACTGAAATATGTACTCCGTTGCATGAGCATGAGTTATAGCTA
>JAKBGP010000048.1 GCA_021833045.1 Thermoplasmata archaeon | reverse complement strand
GAATACATTAAAATGGGGATAATCTACAAGCAGGTCGAACTGAATAAACAAATATACAGGAAGAAAAGAGATGCAATTGTAAACGCCCTTAAGGCAAATATGTCTGATATTTCAACTTTCTCAGAACCCGAAGGTGGTATGTTTGTCTGGGTCACACTAAATAAAAATGTAGATACGAAACAGATGATTCCACTTGCCATCAAAAATGGCGTAGCATATGTAAGTGGACAGGCATTTACAACAAATGGTACTCAAAAGTCATCAATGAGACTTAATTTCACATTTGGATCAGTAGAACAGCTTGAAGAGGGCATAAAGAGGATAAGGAAGACAATAAATGAATCAGCCTAGTAAGAAAGGAATTACCATTGTAGCGGGTACCTTTGGGCATCTGCATAAAGGTCATAAGGCCCTTCTGATGAGAGCTATTTCCACAAAAAAATTCATTATCGTTGGAATAACATCTGATGAATATGTGAAAAAGACCAAAAATTATAATGTGAGAGATTACAAATCAAGAAGTGATTCTGTATATAAGTTTCTCAGAGAGAAGAATGCAAATTTTACCATTAAGCCAATAGAAAATAATTCTGGCGATGCTGATAAAAATAAGGATTATACTGATATTATAGTATCTAAGGAAACAGAAGGAAGTGCCAGAATTTTAAACAATAAAAGATTGAAAAATGGGCTAAAACCAATGCATATACATACGGTAAACACAAAAATTGCAAATGACTTTTTTGTTTTAAGTTCGTCAAGAATTGATAGTGGCGAGATAGACGAGGAAGGAAAAAGGCTCAATCCCTTAAGAGTTTCAATTATCCTATCTAAGAATATCCAAAAAGCATACAGGGATTCAATTTTAAGATCGGTTTTTAAAAATTCTCCAATTTCAAGTAGCATAGAAGTTAAAAATTCAGAAATATTTCCAGACTTTTCAGATTTTAAACGAACAAACAGCGGTAAAATAATGGATTTTGATTACCTGATTTTGATTTCTGAGGGCATCCTGCCCTATAGTAGGGGTTCTAGAAATAAGGTTTGTGTGCGAAGTTTTATTATTGACAAATACGGCACAGTAGGTGAGGGGATAAGTAGCTCTATTGAAATGCCAGAACAATTCTATTCAGCCTTTGTAAGGGGCAGCGATAAATTAAATATATTTAATCTGGAAAGCAGAGGATATTTCAGTAAAATGATTTTAGAGTCAGTAAAAAGCAGTTTGCAGTGCAGGACTAAGCCATGGGAATTTGGTGTTTTTGATAGGATACAATCGGTATAAAAAAACAATAGACATATTAATGTGAATTTAATGTTTAAACGATAACATGGTTACCAAAGAAGAAATATTAGAAGCCCTTCAGGCTGTAGAGGACCCTGAAATAGGAATGGATGTGGTTAATCTAGGTCTAGTATACGATGTCCAGATCAACAAAGATAATGTTTACATAAAAATGACTATGACTGCACCAACATGCCCTGTAACTCCCTGGATTCTATCTGAAGTCCAAAAAATAGTAGAAAACATGGCCGGTGTTGAAATGGCAGATGTAGAGCTCGTTTGGGAACCACCATGGAATCCATCAATGATGTCTGAGGTTGCCAGAGACGCTCTCAATATGTAAGTTCTATGACTTTACTCCATTTTTATCCTTTAGTCTTTTTATGTCTGCTGCCCATAAATGAGCTCTGCACACTGTGATTTGCATATCATTTATGTACAAGGTGGATGTTGTCATTGCAGTTTTTTTGTAGGACAAATGATCTATATTCTCTATAGGTACCCTTATCTGATCACCCTTTCTTGGGGTATATATAAGACCCTCATCTGTTAACTTCAGAACACCTTTAGTATCATTTAAGATCGCAAGATCGACGCGCACAGGATTATCTGTTTTTTTCACATCGCTCATATGTAATGCATACTATAACAAACTTCAATATAGAACTACTGCTAAAAATTAATTGAGCTTCCTGGTAATACGAATAAAAAACAAGATGTCATATCATCCTTGATTGTCACAGTATAAAAAATGTTATCTTTATATATAGTTTAAATATAAGAGATTTGGTTTTTATGAGTGAAAGAGAAAAAATCAACATCGAGAACATAGTCGCATCAACATCACTGGCTGAACACCTCGATCTGAGCAAAATAGCATTGGCACTGGAAGGGTCAGAATATGAGCCAGAACAGTTTCCAGGATTGATTTACAGATTGAAGGAACCTAAAACTGCTGTCCTGATTTTCAGGAGCGGAAAAGTAAATTGTACAGGAGCAAAAAATCTTACTAATGTAAGATTGACCATTCAGACAATTATCTCTACCCTGAAAAAGGCCGGGATAGAAGTTTATGATTCTCCAGAGATAGTGGTTCAGAATATCGTAGCGGTATACGATCTTGAGGCAGATCTGAACCTTACACAGATAGCCATGTCCCTTGGTCTTGAAAATGTGGAATACGAACCAGAGCAATTTCCCGGTCTTGTATACAGAGTTGAAGAACCCAAAGTAGTACTGCTTCTTTTCGGTTCAGGAAAGGTAGTGTGCACAGGGGCAAAGGAAGAAAGCGAGATTGAACAGGCAGTAATAAAGGTCAAAAAGGAATTACAGAAAGTCGGTTTAATCTGATTTGAAAACCTGATCGAGGAGGGATGTAGCATAAATCCCCCTTCCCAGTGAAAATTTTAGTAGATCTGTTCCGTTGGTGCTGAAATTAATTGGTCTAAACCCAATACTACGATAGTTCCCCTTAGAAGAAAGCTCATTTTTCTCTTCTATTTTGAAGTCTGAAAATTTCAGATCATCTTCAATCATTACTCTCCTTATAATATCTCCAGGAATTCCATCTTGATTTTTTGTTTCGGTCCCAATTAGTGGGGCAAGTGGGGCAATCTTACCTGCTTTGGCCAAATCCTGCATTCTTTCAATGTTGAATTCGTTGACCAGTATGATCTTATCCTCGTCTATGTTGTAAAACTCGTCCACAGGGCTGATAAAATCTCCTGAGAATATCTCAAATGGATTTTCCGTTAATTCTTTCCTATAATTAAGAATTTTATTGAATAGATATGACTGATAGGCGTGTATAAACATTATTCTCAGGCTTTTAGGCAGAGAATCAAAACTCTGATCATAGCTTTTCCCTGAAACGAGTTCCGACATGAGTGCCCTCTCAAACTGTAGATGTTCAGGATAATTCTTGAGCCCAGATGCATAATCCCAGTTTTCTCCAAGTTTTACTCTAAAATCCTCATTATCTATCTCTGGATCGAAGAGATACTCTTTAACTGCATTCTCGATGCCATTTTTTACAATTTCCCTTCCCACCTTGTGAGTATTATACCTTATGGTTCCAAATCGTTGAATGCCAAAAAAGTTCCAGAAACCTTTATTTCTAGATATCTCATCGATCCTTTTAGCAGCATTTTCAACTGTCATTTCAGAATCAGATACTCTGATCTCGAATCTGTTACCCTTTAGATCTCCAAGGTTGAGTGGTTTATCAACATAGAAGGATTCTTCCACCTCACAATCCTTAATTCTTATCTGATCAGCATTAACGGATCCATTTATGCAGAAATATTGAGTAGTTATGGCTCTTTTGTCCTTGGTACCGGCAAATGTAATACGTTTCCTGCTCATGCCAAGATATCTGGCAAGATGCGTAACAAAGTGGTTTGTTTCCCAGTTTGTCAGAACTACTTTTAATATAGTATATTTTCCATTTTCAACTCGCTTTAAATCATTTGGTATCTCCTCAACAATAAAATCCTGAGGATTTACCTTAATAGTATAACTCATGCTAGTTCAGATGTATGTTTTTATTATCTTGTAGTTGTTGTCTCTTTCTACAGGGATCATACCAATACTCTTTATTGATCGTATAATAGTTTCTTTTCTGAGATTACCTACCTGTTTACCTGTGGCTGGAATAACCCTTTCATCATATATGGTGCCTCCCCAGTCATTTGCCCCAAACATTAGGGCAATTTGACCCATTTCAACTCCATTGGTGAGCCATGAGGACTGAATTATTGGGATGTGCCTGTTAAGCACTATTCTTGATATGGCAATATTTCTTAGAACCTCTTCTCCACCAACCCTGCTGGTAACTAAACCTTCTCTCTCAAGTTCTGTATTTCCTGGTTCAAAATTCCATGGGGTGAAAGAAAGAAACCCATTGTATTTTAACTGTAACTTAAGCAATGATAGAAGATGATCTGCCTTGTGATAACTATTTTCAACATGACCAAACATCATGGTAGAGCTTGTCTTTATGCCTATTCTGTGAGCAGTCTCCATAACATCAAGCCATTGCTGTCCACTGTGTGGTGGTCTTCTCAGTATCTTCCTTACATCATCTGCGAATATTTCAGCGCCGGCACCAGGAATTGTCTCCAATCCACTTTCGCGCAATGCAACGAGGACATCCTCCACACTCATTTTCTCCTTCTTAGAAATGTAAGAAATTTCAGAGGTGGATAATCCATTTATTCCAATTTCAGGCACCATTTGTTTTATTGTCCGGAACAGATTTGTGTAATATTCCAGGCTGAGTTCAGGATTTACGCCTCCCTGTATAAGAAGTTGCCGAATCCCATAACTGTCATTGAATGTTTTAACCCTCTTGGCAACATCAATTGCACTCATGGTATAAGCATCCTCTTCCATCCCTGTTCTGTAAAATGCACAGAAGTTACATCTCACATTACAGATGTTGGTGTAATTTAGGATCATGTTGGATACAAAGGAAACCTGCCTTCCTGTAATAGAGTCAGTAATCTTCCTACCCAGAATACCAAGCGTTTTTATATCAACCTCATCGTAAAGATATGCAATTTCATCCCGATCAAGAATTTTTCCTCTTATGGCCCTCTCTGAAATTGAATCCATCTGAGACTTTTCAATTGATATCATAAATTTAGAATTGAACTGGAGGTTATAAACAATTGTAAATATTATTATCATAGCAACTTAAAGGTTATTTTTAATACAGGGTTGATTGTCTAACAGAGTATTAAATTGAATCATACAATCACCTAGTTTTTGCTTACTTATTGAATTTAATATTTTTGAATAGTTAAATGCTCAAGCAAAGTTATATATTGAATATGCCAATACATTTGAATACAGTTCACTCCAACTCGCTTACCATCTTTTTCAAAAGCAATATCTATCAAACAAATCAATTTTTAAGATTTCTGTGAATGATTTAACCAACTCTCTTAACGCAAAAAATCTAAAATAACATGAAGTTACCAGATTGAGTTTTACCGTATTGTTCATAAGAACCCGGTTAAAAGATTGATTAAATGTTTCGGAATATAACTTGTGTAATTACTACAATTTAAATTCTATAAAGGTTAAAATTTTCTATAAAAACTCAAAATTAAACTAGATACAATTTATTTTAAAAAAATTTTATTTGATACCAAGTAATCTATGATTATCATGATAAATTCTTATGCTCAGGATTACTGGATTGATCTTCTGAAAGCAGGTCATAAACTGAATCGTCAGGAGGGAGCCGAATTACTGGAGCAATTCAATATGCAGGAATTAATGTCCATGGCGGACAACCTTACAGATTATCAGGTCGGTAATACAGTAACATTTGCCGTATCATACAATATTAACTATAGTAATTATTGCGCTGCCAGTTGTCCCATATGTGCTTTTTATGTACCAGCTAAAATTAAGGGAAAGACCGATAAGGGATATGAACTGTCCATAGAAGATATTAAAAGAGAACTTGAAAAAGCAAGACAGTATAATCCAACTGAAATTCATATTGTTGGAGGTTTCAATCCTTATCTTCCGATGGAATATTACGAAGATGTATTCAGAACGGTTAAAAAATATATGCCAGAGGCAACTCTTAAAGCGCTTACTATTCCGGAGATCGACTTCATTGCAAGAACAACAGGCAACTCACTCAGGGAAACTGTAACGAGGTTTCATAATGCTGGAATGGAAGCACATACAGGCGGTGGTGCTGAAATATTTGATTCAGAGATCAGGAAAATAATGAGTACAAGTGAGAAGATAAGCGGTGAAAAGTGGCTAGAGGATGCAAAGATCATTCACGAAATGGGAATCAAGGGAAACTCCACAATGACATATGGAAGTGTTGAAAACTGGAGTCACATAATAGATCACATGGTCAGGCTAAGAGATCTACAGGCAACAACAGGCGGCTTCTTATCATTTATTCCATTGAAGTTCAGTCCTGAGAATACACCTCTACTGAAGATGGGAAAAGTAACAGGACCTGCATCTGGTGAGAAGGATCTAAAGGTAATAGCACTGGCAAGAATGATAATGGGAAAGTGGATGAGAAATATTAGTGTATACTGGGTATCAATGGGCAAGGGAATAGGACAGATGGCACTTACTGGAGGTGGAAACGATCTGGTTGGAACGGCCATAAGTGAAAAGATATTCGGTGCCACAAATAGGCACGAAATGACCACTGTTGAAGAGCTAGGAAGACTTGTATCAGAAATAGGTAAAATACCAGCAAAAAGAGATACTTTCTACAACCTGAAGGGGTACTTTTGAACAGTTTAAGGTTAATTAATCTAATACACAGTGATCCACTGGACTATATTGCTACAGAAAAATTTGAAGTTTCCCGTAGTGATACAAGGAGTAATCTTAGAGACCTGCTATATGGAAAAGTAGATTATGCAATGATCTCACTCATTGACTACTTCAAGAACAGGAAATCACTGGTGCTTGTTGATGGACCTACAATATCTGGCAAGGGTAAATCAGATTCAAACCTACTCATATCAAATGGTAGTGATCCATTTCCAGGAATGAGAATTGCAGTAACATCTGAAACAGAAACTACAGCATTCTTTCTGAAACTCATCCTCCAAAGACTGTATCCGGGGTCTGAGTTAATAAGAAGCAGGAACAACTCCGTTGGTGATTTACTAAAGGAAGAAGATTTTGCTCTGGTAATAGGTAACAGAGCTCTTGACATATATAGAACTGATACAAAGATTATATTTGACATTACCCATATGATATCCAAGCTGTTCAATATGCATTCAATTTATGCAGTAACTGCTAGTCTCAATGGAAGGGAATATGATGAAAATTTAATTCAGTTGAAGAATATTCCAAGGTGGACAATAACCCGGGATTTAGAAAGGATATCAAAAGAACACAATCTGGAAAAGAGCATCCTGGCTGAATACTATAGCTCTCTCACATATGATCTGAACAATTTGATGAAAAAAGAAATCCTTACTTTCATGAAATATTATGATGAAATCAGTGAGGATATATTCCTTGAAAATATTGATGAGAACTCTATTAGAAAATAGCTATTTTTTTGATAATATTAGTAAAGCGAGAAGGAAACCTTGTATAAGTTTATAAAGTTTTAAATATTCATATTTTCTAACTCCAACATGTATACAGAAAAACTTTCTAAAGCAAAGGAAGGATTAACTTTTGACGATGTACTTGTAATGCCAAGAAGATCACCTATTGAACCAAGAGAAACAGAGATAAAAAGTGTGTTTTCAAAGCGTATTAAACTCAACACTCCCATCATATCTTCTCCAATGGATACCGTGACTGAATGGGAAATGGCCGTAGCAATGTCAAGAATCGGTGGAATAGGAATTATACATAGAAACATGTCAAGAAATGAAGAAGCGACCATGGTAAGAAGGGTAAAGAGAGCAGAATCACTTATAATTAGAAACGTTCACACCATAGATCAGGAAACTCCAATTAGTGTTGCAAGAAATATAATGGAGACAAAGGGAATAGCTGGATTTCCAGTCGTTGTTGGAGAAAAACTTGTTGGTATTGTTACAAAAAGAGACATGGAATTTTCTGAAAGGAAAGAGGGAAAGGTAAAAGAAATCATGACAAAAGACGTGGTCTTTGCTGAGGACAATATTGACCCTGAAGAAGCGAGGAAAATCCTTTATGATCACAGAATAGAAAAGCTTCCGCTGGTTGATAAATATCACAAGGTAGTCGGGTTGATAACTTCAAAAGACATAACTACAAGACACAAATTTCCTCTGGCTTCCAGAGATGATAAAGGTCAGCTGATGGTAGGTGCAGCAGTAGGGCCTTTTGATATCGATAGGGCAACACTTATGGAGAAAGAAGGTGCTGATGTTATAGTTATTGACACTGCACATGCACATAATGAAAACGTATTGACAGCCATAAAAAAACTGAAAAAGGAATTATCAGTAGATATTGTGGTGGGAAACATTGCAACAGCAGATGCAGCAAAAGATCTGATTTCCTGTGAAGTGGACGGCCTAAAGGTAGGTATTGGTCCAGGTTCTATATGCACAACAAGGGTGGTTGCAGGTATCGGCGTTCCGCAAATAACAGCCATTGGGGATGTAGCAGATGTTGCCTCTGAATTTGGTGTACCGGTTATTGCAGATGGTGGAATTAGGTTTTCCGGAGATATAGTGAAGGCAATAGCTGCAGGCGCAGATTGCGTTATGCTTGGTTCATTATTAGCAGGTACAGACGAGAGCCCGGGAAACGAAATGATAATTAACGGGAGAAAATATAAAACCTACAGAGGAATGGGTTCTATGGGGGCCCTTAGCAAAGGCTCTGACAGATACGGTAAATTTTCGGGAAGTAAGTTTGTGGCAGAGGGTGTTGAGGGTGCTGTTCCATATAGAGGAAAGGTAGAAGAGGTAGTGTATCAGCTTTCTGGTGGAATAAGGGCAGGTATGGGTTATGCAGGATGCAGGAACGTTCAGGAACTGAAACAGAAAACATCATTTGTGAGAATAACCAATAATGGATTAACAGAAAGCCATCCGCACGACATAAGGGTTGTTTCTGAGCCTCCAAACTATCAACTATTTCAGAACTGAACATACTTCCATTTTTTAGTTTGGATTCTTTTCTGTATTTTTACTTTTTTTCTTTAGGATTTAAAAAAGGTGGAAATAGTTCATAAATGCAATTTAAATAAAAAAAGATTTATAATTAGTGCGTTGAAAAATAAAACATTTAAATAACAAAAACATTTATATATATATCAGTTAACATTTATGTGATATCAAAAAATATGAAGGTTTGTTTAAGCATATTCTGCGTGATGATGTTTTTATTCACTATGGTTCAAGCCACATCAGGGTTACAGAACTCAGAATTTGGTGAAAGTGCTTCAAAGGTAAATGTCACTCCGGATCTGGATTATGGGGAAGTTTTATGTACAAAACCATATAGTAATTTACATTCACGTAATACATTTTCTGGAGGTTGTGCATGTCTGGAGATTCACCCATGTCTGGTTGTATATCAAAATTATAACAGTGGTACAGGTGAACCACAAAAGTGTTATGTAATTGAGTATCAAATTGAAACTTTAATGAATGCATATCAGGGAAAAGGATACCAGATAATGGGCGGAGAACCGCAGGTTGGTTCACAAACATATTGTAACTTTAAAGGGGATAATGGTGGGTGGACAGGTCTTCTTACCATTGAATACCCTGCCTGTTCACCTGATGCACCGAGCAGTACTAATAGACCTGCATGCTGGCAGTCTAACTGCAATAATATAGCTCTTAATGCAGTTCCCAACAAGGAAATAGGTGTGGGAAAATCCGTAACATGTACATTCAAATCTGGATTTAGCGCAGGAGGAGGAGCTTGTGGAGCTTCTGTAGGTGCATCTTTCAGCAATAGTATTTCAATAAACTATCATGCAGTTTGTATTGACCCAGTTGAGTTAAACAAAAATTGCCTATATTATAAAACATCAGATAATTTAGGGGAAACAACTTCTTCACAAATAACAACTTTCACAACTTATGTAGGAACAGCTTTTCCTATAAGCAACGAATGGACGCACATTTATGTCGTAGAAGATCTCCACTTCGTGACCTGTGGATTAAATGATAGAAGATATGGTGGAGAAACCTTAACTGTAGGTGGAGGATTTAACGTAGATGCATAATTATTCTAATTATTTTCCCAGGCAAATCTTTAAGTAGTGGTAGAAATTGATAATTCATAATCTGGAGATAATCAAATGAAAAAGGCAACAAAAGGTCTGGTAATTATTATCCTTTTGATAATTTTAATATTTACTGGAATAAAAATATATGAATTAAGTATTAAAAATCATTATGCTCTTTCTGTAAGCATTCAGTCAAGTTGTGTATCGCCAGGGATAGGAACAAATATCACAATTCAGATGACTGAAACTGGTCACACAGAATATTCCTTGAATCACGGTGTATTAGATGCAATTTGTATTTTCTATATTGGTAATAGCACATTCAATCAAAAATGGATTCCAAATAGTGTAAATTATTATTCAAATGCAAGAAGCCTAAGTAGAGACGCTTGCTGTAATTATTCAACCTTTTACCGAATAAGTTCACTAGGTGAACAGGTGCCTATAAATTCCCTTTCTGGAACTGGAACAACAACACTAACGTTGCACTGGAATGGTACAGTTCAGGTTACACCGATCAATTGCTGTAATAAGATTGGCAAGCAATACGAGTCAGCACTCCCTGGAAACTATGTTGTAATACCAAGTATTAACTTTAAAAATAACAACCCCTGTAGAACAAGTTACTATCTATCAAACGATATGATTACAGTAAAGGGACCAGAAATAGGTTATGAAAATAATAGTAGTAACATTAGTCTTAGAGCATCGTTTATAGGACACATACAAAGGAATCCCATTCAATTAGAATTTGTTAACAGTTTTGTTAACACAGGAAAGAATAATAATAGTGTACCGATCTTATTATATTACAAAAACCTAACCATTAACAGTAATAAGGCTGTATATCTGCCAAAATATAACAAAACTATGGAAAGCAATTTCATTGTTACCAATATTTATGAAAAATGGAACAACTTTACTTGGAAGTGGAGGGAGATCAGGTATGCAATATAATTCACTAATAGAGTGTGAGAAAGTTTCAAAAACATATGGAATTTTTAGAAAAAACCGGGCACTTGATAATGTAAGCTTAAACATAAAGAAGGGAGAAATTGTTTGCATAGTAGGACCAAACGGTGCAGGAAAAAGCACACTACTAAAAATACTGGCCAATGTAATTGCCAATTATCAGGGAAGAATCTCTGTCTTTGGAAAAATAAGATATGTCCCAGAAAATTCTGTGTATTTTCAAAACATGACTGGCAAAGAAAATCTAAACTACTATGCTAAAATATTTGGAAAAACTAAAGCAGATGTAATTAAAATCATGGAAAAATTAGATCTGAAGGATTCTAAAGTAATTGCAAATGGATATTCAAAGGGAATGAAGAGGAAGTTGGATATTGCCAAGGCAATGATAGCAGAGTCCGATATATTATTAA
>JAKBGP010000047.1 GCA_021833045.1 Thermoplasmata archaeon | reverse complement strand
TCTGAAAGATATAGAAAATTTATTTCCGAATTGAGACATGGAGCACGTATTTTGGACGCGGGCTGTGGCACCGGAAGATTCATAAAATATTTCATAAAAGACGGTTTTAAAGTAACCGGAATAGATCTCTCTATTTCAATGATAGAAATAGCAACACAAACCAATCCGGAAGGATTATTCAGAGTAATGGATATGTGTAATCTGGATTTTCCGGATCACTCGTTTGACGGCATATGGAATGTTGCAACAATTCTTCATTTAAATGAGTTTGAGGTTTTAAAAACGTTCCAGGAATCAAAGAGAGTTTTAAAAAAAGATGGGTGTTTATACATTGCCACCAGGACTAATGAAGTTAGCGGCACTTCGGAAGAAGAGGCTATGGAAGGTGGCATTATGACTGTACATTATTACTCACCCGAAAAACTCAATGAGCTCCTAATCTCTGCAGGTTTTAAGGTGTTGGAAGTGAGCGTGGAACGAGACGATTATTCAAGGCCTTTCGATTATGTTTACATTTATGCTGAAAGCTGAGCATTTTCAAATTATTAGAAGTGTGTCGACGTGTATAAAAAGGGGCATATTTGCTTAAAAGTTTAGAGCGGGCCCGGAGGTATGTGCTTAATGTTTTAATCTAATACTATAAATCTATTTATTTCTAAATAACCACAATTCAGTTATCCTTGTGAGTTCAACAACGAAATAGCTCTTCTTCTTTCCCACATCTATTGCTATATTTGTCATTTATCTCATCTCAGTCTTAACTCAAGCTCTTTTACGTAAGATGTCAAGATAAATTTTCAGATCCAGCACTAAGTCTTTCGCATGAGTTAAACAATAGATTTCTAAAATATAGTTAAAAATGGTGGTTTTGCCTGCTACGGAAAAGGAGTGGGATTACTTATCAAATCGTTAAACTTAATACTCGAAGCAAAGGCTATGACGTCATTTTGATTTATTCCTTTCTTAGACTTTTTGCAAAATTTTGAGACCGCATATTCTAACGACATATCAAAACTGACAAAGGAAAACTTAGTAACTTCTCGAATATTGTCGCCATTATGCTGACACAAGGAGAAGTCCCTCCTGTAGAGCCCTTCGATGATGCGACTCTTAGGAGAAATGAGTTTAAATTCAATTTTTTTAGAGGTTTTCGCTTTAAGGTCATTATTAATCTTATCTATTTCAGCTTCCGGAGTTCTCCCATCATGATCGAACAATACAGTTAAATAAATATCGTCATGATTCATTAAAAAATTAACTACCAAATTAACAAATAAATCTATTACAAAATCATGTCCCCCCTCTTCTTTTACAATTAAGTTGTGCGATTTAGCATTTCCGCAGAAACTTCTCAGTAGAACAGTTTCTTTATCCTTCTTTACGGATTTTGTTCCCTTGTTAGGGTAGAATAAAGGGAAAATGTTAGGAGCGGCGGTTCTTTTTAAGATTTCACTTAAAAAAACTCTATCATTTGAACCCTCAACTAATATAATGAATTTCAATCATATTCCTCTCAAGTCCAACTGCAACTTGGAAATATTACTCAGGGCTTCTTTATAAAATATACTCTCCCCTATTACCGAATCATCAACCCTTGTTAATCTTAACAATAAGAGATTATCTTGGAGATATTCCTTCATATCGCTGTTATAATCTCCCTCTGTCAAAGATTGTATTAGATCATAACTATGAGTTGTTATGAAAAGTTGAACGTTAAGTGAAGCTGATAATTGTACTAAATATTTGACTAACTCATTTACATATCCCGGATGCATATGGACTTCTGGCTCCTCTATGAGAAAAATTGTCTGGGGATTCTCGATGGATCTTAAAATTGATAAAACGGCTACAAGGGTTTGAAAGCCTTCGCCCATCCTATGAAATTCAACGGACTTTCTACCTTGAACTGTTTCAAACACAACCTCAGTAAAATCGAATCTTATTAGGTTAGGAACTATTTTATCCCTTTTAAGTATCTCTTCTATCTTTAGAGCTAGTTCTTGTGTCCCTTGTTCCTTGTCTAGAGTCCTTTCGAGATACTTCATTGGCTCCTTAACATACACTATTTCTGGGCCACGCTTTTGTTTATTATTTTTATCTGCCGGTAAGATTGTGGTATTTCTATATCGTGAACTTAAAACTATACGTCGTAATAAGTCCTTATCCGCCGAGGATATTGACTTATATAGGTTTCCTAAAACTGCCAAAGTCAAGCGTTCCTGATAAGACCTAAATTCTTCTCCAACGAAGACATTTTCATCATTACCTACATTTATTGCGACACTTTCTTGGCTTAGTCTCTTAATGATCTCAGGGGTTAACTGATCAGCAAGAACTGTTTGAATAGATTCTTGAAATTTTGCAATATCATCTCTTGCGAAGTCCGATAATAATCTGAATCTCTTCAACAGGTATCTGGAGGAAATCGATGGTTTTCCTAATTCTGCTTGAAAACCCTTAATGTTTTCCAAAACTAAATTTGCCATTTTATCAACTATAACTTGGGCATCTGCCTTCTCGATTAATACATCATTAGTACTCCTTCTTTTGTTGGAGAATGAAACCGTAATTCTGCTAGAGTTAGCCAAGTAGTTAATTATGGAAGATGGAAATTCAGAATAATTTCTCCTTATAAAATTCGGATCAATGGCAATTGCAAGTGCTTCCAAGATTGAAGTTTTACCTGTATTATTTCTACCCACGATAACATTTAGAAGCTTTGGTTCAAATCTCAAAGAATCTATTCCCTTGAAATTTTCAATGAATACTTCATCGATTTTCATTTGTTCGTGTTGTGGATATTTATTTATCATATTAAGTTGTCCAAAAATTCTCACTAATCTAGATCGTCATTTTCAGATACCAAATCCGTCAAGAGAGAAATGACCGCAGCAATGAGTATTCCAATTATTATGACTGCCACAATATCGCCAAAGGTAGCAGCTTTCTTTCTCTCCTTTTCCAAAATTGTTCTAAGTTCAACTGCTTCGTTTTGTTTTAATGATCTACTTTCTAGTTTTGATAACAAATATTCTTTTTTTTTGAAAGGACGGTATATTCTTTCACCTCTGATCTATTTTCAAATCGTCATACGAGCGCAACAACGCTTTTATATTGTCAATATTTTTTAATAATTTCTGAGATTGCTTGTTTTTAGCTATTTGTGAAGGAGAACGATCTATTCCAATCCTAAATATATCGTGAAAAGACTTATTGTTACGGTTATGGAGCTCCAAGAATTCAAATTTCCTAATAATCTCAACTTTCGGAATTTCTTCGATACTTACGAACCTTTTGTATAGTTTTTTCAGTATTTTGAACAAACCTGCCTGATGTATTTGAAATATCTTTTGCTGTTGCCCATTTTATCGACCCGTTCCAAAAGGACTTTATGTTAGTCATTGGGGTTCCACCAATTTTTATTTTGCAAAGTTCGTTCAAACATTTCGATTCCCAATTAAGAGGAGGGCACGAATTAAGGTCGTCTATAATTCTTTTAGGAAACTTCTCTTCCACCTTGGAACCTCCGAATGACACACCTTTCTTTTTCCTTAGAGAGTCTAATAAAATATCCAACTTTATAAGAGAATTTGCCTGTTCTCAAGGTTAGCTTCTCTAACTTCTTAATGTCACAACAATCATTGATATTGATTTTAATTTCTATTACTACCAGATTTTTGTCCGTGTTTCTTTCGTGAACAATTATATCCGGATAAATTCTGTCTGTGCTTCTCTGTTCTGAACATTCCTGGATTCCTTCTAATACTTTTATTTGGTCATACATTCTGTTGTATTCACAGTCTACATTCCAGTCCGGGAACTCATCTTGAAGGTATTCCGCTAACTTGTGGCTGATTGACCTTTCACTAACATTGTTTTCAATCAATAATAGATCATTTTTGTATAAAATATCTATGCAAATCATAAGTTTCTTATTAATTTCTTGAACGGAGTAATTAAAACCCAAACCCGATCCTCTCCATATTCTTCTCTATCTCTTCATCCAGCCTAGTGCCTTCTTCCACCTGCTGCTTCAGTTCTGCTACCAGTCTCTGCATTTTTTCTTGGAATTCCTCATCGTCCTCTTCCTCCTCTTCTGCCCCGACATACCTGCCAGGAGTGAGAACATAGTTGTTCTTCCTGATCTCCTCAATATCAGAGGATTTGCAAAATCCGGGAATATCGGCATATTCGCCACCTTCTCCTCTCCATGCGTGGTATGTTGAGGATATTTTCCTGATATCCTCTTCAGTCAGCACCCTGTGCCTCCTGTCTATCATTGTGCCCATCTTCCTGGCATCTATGAATAGTGTCTTTCCTCTCCTGTCCTTGAATTTATTGTTCTTCTTGTCCTTGGATACAAACCACAGGCATGCTGGAATACCGGTATTGAAAAACAGTTGAGGAGGCAATGCAACCAGGCAATCAACGAGATCAGCCTCAATGATGTTCTTCCTTATTTCACCCTCATTGGATGTATTGGAACTCATTGATCAGTTTGCAAGAACAAAACCGGCAATTCCTGTTGGTGAAAGGTGGTGAATGAAATGCTGTACCCATGCAAAGTTTGCATTCCCTGCTGGAGGAAGACCGTATTTCCACCTGACATCATTCTTCAGGAGATCACCCTTCCAGTCTGAATCATTGAAAGGTGGATTTGCCAATATGTAGTCTGCCCTGAGATCCTTATGTGCATCGTTGAGGAAACTGCCTTCATTGTTCCATTTAACCTGATCTGAATCAATGTTCCTTATTGCAAGATTCATCTTGCACAGTTTCCACGTCGTCTGATTTGATTTCTGACCGAATATGTGTATATCGTCAATCTTTCCCTGATGTGCCTGAATGAACTTCTCACTCTGCACAAACATGCCGCCTGAACCGCAGCATGGATCAAGGACTCTGCCTTTGTAGGGCTCAATCATCTCCACAAGGAGCTGCACTATTGGCTTTGGTGTGTAGAACTGGCCCCCTTTCTTTCCCTCCGCATCTGCAAACTTCCCGAGGAAATATTCGTAAACCCTTCCAAGAAGATCCCTGCTCTTTGCACTCTCTGTGCCAAGTTCTATTCCCCCTATGAGATCAATGAGCTCACCCAGTCTCTGCTTATCTAACGATGCACGGGAATAGTTTGTCGGAAGTACGCTCTTCAGTGATGGATTATCTCTTTCGATAACATCCATTGCATCGTCGATCATCTTTCCTATTGTTGGCTGCTTCGCATTTCTCTGCAGGTGATTCCACCTTGCCTCTGGAGGAACCCAGAAGACATTTCTTGAAGCGTATTCGTCCCTGTCTTCAGGATCTGAGAGGTGTTCCCTGTCATTCTCCAATTCTCTATGGATTTCCTCAAATGAATCTGATACGTATTTCAGGAATATGAGACCCAGGACAACATGCTTATATTCTGCAGCATCCATGTTGGAACGGAGTTTGTCCGCTGATGATCATAATCTCTGCTCAAGATCTGAATCGGGGTTGTTCATGGAAACTTATAGGATTGAATGAGCATAAATTTTTGTGATAGTAATTTAGCAAACTATCATACTGTTAAATACTTACATTAAAATGAGATCATTAATTCGCACCACATAATAGACTACTTGCAATAAAGTTAAAGCAAAGCGGGGGAGTTTCTAAATATCGTTGGGTTTTCGGAGAACCTCGTAAATTAAATTACCCATATACTAATGAGGAAAGGAATGAATAATCTTATGAATCTGACCGTGGAACTCAGCGGTGTCGAAGGTATTATGAAAGATACCATTATGAACCTTGATCCAGAAATTGCCGTACTGACGGGCAGGAATAACGTTGGAAAGTCAAGAGTGCTTAGGTCCATTGCAATAATTGGACTCTACTCTAATAGCGATCCTTCCAAATTACCAGGAATAAAATTCACCTCAAATATAGATGGCAATGAGTACGTTCTGGAAATTAACCAAGATAAGAATCTACTTGTTTTCCTTCATGACGGGTTAAAAAATAAAGAAGCAACACTCAACATTGATGAGTATGGGAGGCTGTCTTATAGATCATTTAATAACGGAAGGGGAGGCGGCGGCATGGGTTCCCTAGATAACTTTATTGCGTATGTACAACCCACGCAGGAGTTTAAAAAATTTTATAATAGACTGAAAGACATTGTTTACATCGAACCTCAGAGGGTTGTGCAGCCTAGGGTGCAAACAGTCCCGAAAAAAGTACCTTCTCCTAACGGATCGGATCTAGCCCAAGTAATATACACGCATCTAAACGAAAATACAAGGGAATACCATGATCTCTCAAATCTAATGGAAAGCATGTTCAACGAAATAGGAGGTATATTTACTGTCCCATCTGAAAGTAACATTGTGACATTGTCCATATGGGATAAATTTGCCAATAAAAACATCCCGTTGGATGAGTGTGGAACAGGAATAGCCCAGGCTCTTCACCTTGCCTCTATGATATTATTTTCGGAGCCCGGAAAGATATTCCTCATAGATGAGCCACACGTCTACCTGCATCCCGGTGCCGAAAAATCCTTGGCTCAATTCATCAGGAGCCACAATGAGCACAAATATGTTATTGCCACGCATTCTCCCTTGTTTATTCAGGCAGTAAAACCTGAGGTTGTGTATCTTGTCACCAGAGATAACAAAGGAACAAGGGTGAAAGAAAGCTTGTCCGGGTTGGATTCCAAGAGAGTTCTTTTTGACGAGCTTGGCATAAACTTGGGCGACCTATCCATTGCTGAAAAAATAATTTTTGTTGAAGGCAAAACCGATGTCGACATTATCGGCGAGATATTGGAAAGAAGTGGGTTTCCTAAATCAAATAACAACTATGTAATTTTTAGCCTGGGGGAATCTGACATAAGTAAGCAGTTAAAGGATCTCCTTGTACAGCTTGAAGGAATACTTCATCTGCCTTACATGATTTACCTTGACGGAGACAAAAGAAACAGCGGCCACTTGCCTGAGAAAATTAAGGATCGAATCGTATACTGCCCCGAGCTGGATATAGAAGGAGTCTTGTTAAGAGACTCGGAAGCTATTCTGGCCGGACTTAACAACATTGCTTCGGCGATTGGGATAAAGCCGGCCCAGCCCATAGATAAAGACACGATAGAGAGATCAATCGAAGAACTAAAGAAGGAACATCCCAGTCAAAAAGGAGCCAAGACTATAACCGATCTCTTTTATCAGCTCTCTCAAAGGGATGGTCTTGAAGGTTTAAAATATAGTAAGAGCTTTGGCAAGGAAATTGCTAGGTACATAAAGGCAGAAAAAGTCAAAGACGTTATACAACCCTTTTCCGAATTCTTAAAGGGAACAGATTAAGGGTTATAGAATTTTTAATATCTCTTTTGATAATTGTTCTCTCCTCCTAGAAAATGCTCGTATAATACTTGAAAATGGATGACCAAAATTTAACTTATTCCACTTATTCTCGTCCCAATGCCAGAGAGACTTATTGCAGTAACCAGGATCTCCCGAAAGGAATCATCCTTGAGAATTACCCTTCCAAAAGAAGTTGCAGGAAAATTGGAAGCATCGGAATCTGATCACATTGGATTTTATGAGGTAAGGGGAAAGATTGTGGATAGGAAGATTGAGTGATTACTTACTTTTAATGCTATTCACGCTTTTTGTAGGTTGTTTTACGATAGTCCAACTCTGTTTATCTGAATTATGCCTGTCCGTATTAACTTTAATAGATAGCTTATCTATTCAAACTAATAACTATTACAGGAAACACTAGGCAGTGGCACAAAAAAATAATTTTCGAGTTCTTACTTGCATGAAAGTCCAATAGCCCAATTAATTACCTCATTAAAACGTTAGCAGATACATCTTCAGTTATTGGAAATTCATCCCACAGTTTGCCATCAAGAATTCTTCCATTTGATCTTGGAGTTTTTCCACCCCACTGCTTAAAGAAGAACGAAACATTCTGTTGTTTGGCCTGATCTCTAATATCTCTAACCCAATCTATTTTTACCTTCCTAGCTTTTGGGCCACTTTCTCCTCCGACTATAACCCATGATATGTCTTTCAGATCGAGTTTACCAAGAGGGCCAAGCAAAGGCTCAAAACTTATAAATTTCACCTTTGCGTTTATCTTTCTGAGAATATCTATACGGAATGTAAAAAATTTAAGTTCAACAGAAGTGCCTATCCACATATTATCTGGAATAGTTCCAAATTCTTCAATAAATTTGAGCATGCGCTCAGGCCGTTTCGTAAGTACTTGAAATACATGCCAGTTTGCACTGCGCATTACCTCAAAACAGCGAATTAAGAAAGAGATATCCATGTCTTCATGGAAAAGATCAGACATACTATTCACGAATATTTTCCTAGGTTTCTTCCATTTGAGCGGTAACATCAAAGCATCTTCGTGTATTGTAAAATTAAAACCGTTCACGAATTTTGGATTTTTCATCTTATACAATCTGTGTGAGAGCCTCTCTGCGTAGCAATTCTTGCACCCAGCTGACACTTTGGTACATCCGGTTGAAGGATTCCAAGTTGCATCCGTCCATTCGATAGAGGATTTATCTCCCATTGATACATGATTCTAAACATTACTTTTAACTTACTGTATATCGACCAGAATGACCGAAATTATTATTTTGAGATAGTACATGATAAATTGTGCTAAAATTCCATGGTGATGCTGTAGAACTAAGTGGATCTACGGGCACGAAATTAAAAAGTGAGATTGTAGGCAAATACTATGAAATGTGGTGGCAAATTACCTCAGGTGGAGATAGAAAAAACCACGCATTTCCAACCTCTATAGTGGAATTAAATGCAGGCACTGGGGAGGATTACGTAGAAGATACTGGTGAAACCATTCTTGGCTCATCAGGTCATGCACTTGAGTTAAAATTCAACAAGAAGGAAAAAAACGAGACCGCTGCACTAAAAATTATCCTTGTTGAAGAGAACGAGGAATGCTTTGAACACTTGAAAAATGTAATTAAGAGACGCTGGCCGCAAATAAAGTTGGAAGAAGCTTTGATGGAGGGTGCATTAGAAACTTTAGGTACAACTGTTATGAAAAAATATCTTCGGGAGGCGTTAGATCGGATTAGCAGGTTTAATCTAGGGAATTCAATTTTCTTTTTTGATCCGTTGCTGTACGTTCCATATTCAGATATAAAAAGGGTAGCTGACAATCGAATAAGGACTTTCTATCAAAAAGGAACTGAGTTTATAATTTTTGTGTTTACAAGCGACTGGTTCTTAGGGCGTGAGAGCATAGCTTTACTCCCGCTTCCGGATTATGTGCCGAACGAATCAGAAAGGTCAATGGAAACTATTCTGAAATTGGATGATCTTTTTGGAGATCAGAACTGGAGAACAAAAATTTTGAGATCAACTAATAATCAGACAAAGATTGATAACTTTATTAGTGAATATAAAGTTAGGTTGCACAGGTGGTTTAGGTACGTTCTGGCTTTGCCTTTCGAACCAAAAGAAGGGCAGTTGTACCATCTATTTTTCACGTCAAACTACGAAGATGGAATTGATATAAGTAGGAGATTTTACCAGAATGCCACTAACAACCACGGCTTTAATATTTCCAATTCAAGAGCCTATCAAATCTTCAGGGCTGCACATCCGGAATTACTTCATAACTTGACCAACAGGGAGAAGCCGCCTGAGTGGAAGGTTCTCTGGAAGATTATCAAAAGCCATGAAGAAGGCCTTTGTGACATGTTTTCTACTGACTTAATGAGCGTGGCAGGTAGTTCCGCTAATTTAAATAAAATTTTGGAATGGTTGAGAAATGCTGGTTACCTAAAAATTTACAAAGATATAAATACAAATTGGACTAATTCCCCCAATATTTACGAACTAGATTGGCAATACTTGAAAAAGGTTTTAGAAATAGATCCACCACCGAGATTAACTCCGCTACACCCTTATGCAACTAAATAAAGCTGAACCACGGTCAGAGAAGGCTACCTTAATAAAAATTAACTTATTCCACTCCCAATGACAGACAAACTTATAGCAGTAACTAAGACATCTTCCAAGGGGTCATCGTTGAGGATCACTTTACCAAAAGAGATAGCAGAAAAACTGAATGTTTCAGGGTCTGATCACGTAGGATTTTATAAGGTAAAAGGGGAAATTGCGGTTAGGGAGATTGAGTAAAAATCCCTTTTTGATGTGCGAAAGCATATTGTCCTTTGATCCAATATAAAAAAAATGGAAGACGAAAAATTTAAAGAGTTAGTCAAAAACTTCTATGCATACTTAACAGGAAATAAGCAGAAATACCTTAGTCTATTTTTTGATCTTCAGATGCAAATAGAAAGGTGGTTCATGGGTGAATTAATAAAACATATTGATGATAAATTTTTTAAAATGGGGATAGAAAATAGGGAAGCATCACTCCCTAACGACAAGAGAAAAAAGGTAGACCTAAAAATTGAACTGAATGGGGAAGTTTACTGGATAGAATTAAAGCACATCTTTGTAGGCTGTCAAAAGGGGAATAAATTTGACTTAAAGTTTTATTACTATAACGGTAAGAGAACTTCGAGTATCGCCAATGACTCCGATAAGCTCAGTAATATACCAGTAAGACTAGATCATCAAATTCAGAATAAATTCATACTTGTTTTTCTATCGGCAAATGAATCATTAGATAAACGCTGTAAAGCGAGTGGTAACAATAATGAAAATTACTATATAAAAGACAAAAGTGATTTGCATAGAAAAATTGATGAGATTATTCAAGAAGATTCTCACAACGAAAATCGGCTGAAAGGGTTAAAATTAAACTGCTATGAATACAATCCTGAATATCGTTTTGGATATTTCCTTTTGGAGGTAGAAAAATCGAAACAATAATTTTATAATGTCTTGACAATTTTGCCTGGGTTACTGTAGGTAAGTCCAGTTCGAATTATCCAAATTCCACTCAATCTGTGTCCGTTGCACTAGAATGCTAATCTATTAAAACAGTTAAATTTTCCAGAAAACCCAATTTATAGCGGAGCATTATGAACATCAGTTTCTTACCCACATGAACCTCAGATGACCAATTTTATGAAGGTTTATCAAAAATCCGAAAGCATTCTTTAAGAAATTTAGGCGCTAAACAGTCATGGTTACATAGTCCTGTTTAGTAAGATCAAAAATAACGACAGGACCCATATCAGGCATGAGCAGTTTCCATAATAGTGAAAGAAGAATAACCTCTCAAGGTGTTTTGTGCGATTTAAGACCTTTATTATGTTCAAAAGGTAAAATCATACCTTAAGGTGTGATGTAAATCAACCTCTGCATACCTGAGAGGGATCATTGGATCAGATGCTCAGCTTACGTTTTATTTTTATTCAATCATTAATATATCTCAAAAAGTGATCCTGAAATATACAAATAGAAGTCATAAATCCTACAGATACATATACCAATTAATTGATTGCAGATATATTATTATACGGTTTTTCTAAAAAAAGTAAACCGTATATAGAGCGGGTCCGGAGG